>JBDSEW010000376.1:0-3454 GCA_039919825.1 Chitinophagales bacterium
CTCCGTATTCAACAATATTGATAGTACCATTGCCTGTAGCATGAATCGGTGTTCCGGTAGGTGCTGTAAAATCCAAGCCTTCATGCATCTTTGGAATCTTATAGATCGGATCAATACGCATACCAAAGCCCGATGCAATGTGCGACAATTGTTTATTTGAAATGGGTTGAATGGCCGGAATAGAGGCGAGGACTTCCGCTTTCTTTTTTATAAGCAACGAAATCTCATCATAGGATTTTGACTGAATGTAAAGCTGTCTCCTGATCTGATCCATCTTTCCTGCAGCACTTGCCATGAGTTGTCCGTTGTCGTAATTCATCAGTTCACGGTACTTGTTAATACCTCCTGATCCTGCCTGTCTGACACTGGAAGGAATGGGTTCTGCCTCAAAAATTACCCTGTAGATATTGTCATCACGTTCTTCGAGGTCAGTCACTACTGCCGACATCTGGTCGAGCTTTTTATTCAGCAGGTCATATTCCAGTTGCATCTGGGTGAGTTCGCGACGCAACGCTTTTTCCTTTGGAGAATCGAGGTAGGTGTAAGCGAGGTACACTATAATGAATGCAAAAACAAGGGCAGCAGAGATAAAGCCAAGGATGCGCAAAAACCTGGTACGAAAAGCTTCTTCAAACTTTTCATAACGGAGCGCCTGGGTATTGTAGTAATACTTTACCTTCCTCATCCTTCGAACACTTCTTATTATTAGCTAATTTTACCGCCCCCGTAGAATTGGGGATTGAACAAAATTAACCAAATAAAATCTTGCAAACAAAGTTTGACCGGTAGAAATAGTATGATGAACGCTAAAGAAATACGCTCCCTTTTTCTTGAATTCTTTGAATCGAAAGCTCATGTAATTGTTCCGTCAGCACCGATTGTGATCAAGAACGATCCAACGCTGATGTTCACCAACGCCGGCATGAACCAGTTTAAGGATATTTTTCTCGGTGATAAAAGCCCGGTTTCAAAACGTGTGGCTGATACACAGAAATGTTTACGCGTATCCGGAAAGCACAACGACCTGGAAGAAGTAGGTATTGATACCTATCATCATACGATGTTTGAAATGTTGGGTAACTGGTCGTTTGGTGATTACTTTAAGGAAGAGTCGATCGAATGGGCATGGGAACTGCTTACCAAAGTCTATAAACTTCCTGCAGACCGTTTATATGTTACCATTTTTGAAGGTGATGCAGCTGAAAATATTCCGAAAGATGAAGAAGCTTCCAAGTGCTGGAAAAAATGGATTGCCGAAGACCGGATCATTCTTGGAAATAAGAAGGATAATTTCTGGGAAATGGGTGACAGCGGCCCATGTGGCCCCTGCTCAGAAATTCATTTTGATAACCGCGATGAAGAAGAAAGAAAAAGGCATGAAGGAAAAAACCTGGTGAATACGGGTGATCCGCAGGTGATCGAAATCTGGAATCTTGTATTTATACAATTCAACCGGTTATCCAATGGATCATTGCAACCACTTCCTGCCAGACACGTGGATACAGGCATGGGTTTCGAAAGGCTGACCCGCGTGATTCAGCGGAAAAAATCTAACTACGATTCCGATATTTTTCAACCATTAATTCAACTGATCGAAAAAAAATCCGGTATCAGGTATGGAGCTGATGAAAAAACAGATATCGCCATGCGTGTGATGAGTGATCATATCAGGGCTATTGGATTTGCTATCGCAGACGGACAACTTCCTTCCAACACAGGCGCAGGCTATGTGATCCGGAGAATACTTCGCAGGGCTGTCCGCTATTATTATAGCTTTCTTAATCTGCAATCGCCAGTTCTTTTTGAACTGGTTGCAATACTTTCGAATGAATTTGCCGCAGTGTTTCCGGAAATCTCGCAACAGCAATCATTTGTTGCAAGAGTGATTGAAGAAGAAGAACATTCTTTCTTAAAGACATTGGCAGATGGAATCAAAAGATTTGACCTGTATAAGGCAGCTTCAAAGAATGAATCACAACTTATTGACGGAAAGTTTGCTTTTGAATTGTACGATACTTTTGGTTTCCCAATTGATCTCACTCAATTGCTGGCTGCAGAGAAAGGAATGGTTGTAGATCTTGAAGGCTTCAATACTTGTTTGGAAGAACAAAGAAAAAGGTCACGCAAAGCTGCAGAGGTCGTTACTGGCGACTGGAGTGAATTAAAGAAAATAGATAAAATTGAATTTTTAGGTTACGATAGCCTTGAATCTTCTGCTTCAGTAGTGAAGTATCGCAAACAAAAAGCGAAGGACAAAGAAATATTTCAATTGGTGCTGGATCAAACTCCGTTCTATGCTGAGAGCGGAGGACAGGTTGGCGATAAGGGTAAATTGATTTTTGGTGAAGAAGTGATTGATGTGTTGGATACGAAAAAGGAAAATGAGCTCATCATTCACTTTGTCAGCCGTTTTCCAAAAGCGATCGATACCGCAGTAAAAGCAAAAGTAAACGCTGCTTCCAGAAACAGCATAATGAATAATCATACTGCAACCCATTTAATGCATGCTGCCTTACGCAAAGTGTTAGGCGCCCATGTGAAACAGAAAGGATCGTTGGTTGCACCTGATCATTTGCGTTTCGATTTTTCACATTTTTCAAAGGTTACAAAAGAAGAGCTGGAAACTATTGAATCAACAGTGAATCATAAGATCCGTGAAAATATTTTACGTGAAGTAAATGTGATGCCGGTGGAAGAGGCCATGAAAACCGGTGCAATGGCTTTGTTCGGAGAAAAGTATGGTGATAAAGTAAGAGTAGTCACCTTCGACAAAAATTTCTCCAGCGAATTGTGCGGAGGCACTCATGTACCTGCAACGGGAGCAATCGGTTATTTCAAAATTGTTTCTGAAGGTGCGGTTGCAGCCGGTGTTCGCCGCATAGATGCTGTTACGGGTGAAGCTGCAGAAAAATTGATCCGCACTGCTTTCAACCGTTTAGAAAATATAGGTTCATTGCTTGGGAATGTAAAGGATGTTGAAAAAGGAATTCAACACCTGCAGGAAGAAAATGCACAATTGAAAAAGCTGGTGGAAGATTTTACTGCTTCACAGGTGCAACAGGTAAAAGAAACCCTGAAAACGAAAATCGAAAAAATTGGAAGTATTAACTTTATTGGAGAAGTGAGTAAATTGGGTTCCGCTGATGCATTAAAAAAACTTGCTTATGAGCTGCGCAATGAAATCGAAAATTTCGCAGGCGTATTCGGTACAGAAGCAGATGGCAAGGCGCACCTGGTGATCATCATTTCTGATAACCTCGTTACAGAAAAATCGCTGGATGCTGGAAAAATGATCAGTACCGTCAGCAAGGAAATAAATGGAGGAGGAGGAGGTCAGAAATTTTTCGCTACCGCAGGAGGAACCAATCCGCCAGGAATCAGCAAAGCAATTGCGGCTACGAGAGAATTGCTGGAAGCGGTAAAAGAATAAAGACTGCCTAAAGGGCAAGTGAAT
>JBDSEW010000382.1:0-9035 GCA_039919825.1 Chitinophagales bacterium
CTATCGGTGGGATATTAATCGCCGATTACTATTTCATCCGCAAACAAAAGCTTCATGTAAATGAATTGTACAAAGAAAACGGCCACTACACTTTCGGAAATGGTTTCAATATGTCAGCAATCATTGCATTACTGCTTGGGATTGTTCCGAATGTTCCGGGGTTCCTGACCACTGTTAAAATAATTTCACAGGAAAGCGTACCGTTCTGGATTTCAAATTTATATCACTATGCATGGTTTGTAGGTTTCCTGGTTTCGGGAGTCACTTACCTGATCATGATGAGAAAGGATAAGATTAGTATTGATGATTTCAACAACATAAAACAAGAAGGATCAGAATATGTCACTGCTCATTAAATCAGGAAGGATAATTACCGCATCCGAAGATTACATTGCCGACATCTTCATCGAAGGAGAACAAATTGCTGCCATCGGGAAAAATCTGGATGTAGAGACGCAAGGCATTGCGTCTCTGCATCCAGATTCACAAATCATCAACGCCTCCGGAAAATTTATTTTCCCAGGAGGTATCGATCCGCATGTCCATCTCGACATGCCATTTATGGGAACATTCTCCAGCGACAATTATGAAACCGGAACGCTGGCCGCTCTTCATGGTGGCACTACCATGGTGATCGATTTCATTTTACAAACACAGGGCAAATCATTACACCACGCATTGGATCAATGGCAATCCCGCTCCAACGGAAACTGTTATGGTGATTATTCTTTTCACATGGCCGTCACAGATTTTAATGAAAGCACGAAGGCAGAAGTGAAAGAGATGATTGAGCAGGAAGGCATCACCTCTTTCAAAACATTCATGGCCTACAAGGGTGCGCTCATGATTGACGATAAGCAAATGGTGGGACTGATGCAGGAAGTGAAGCAATGTGGCGGAATGGTAACCGTACATGCTACCAATGGTGATATGATTGATTTCCTGATTGCACAACACCTTGCCCAGGGAAAACTTTCTCCTCTCTATCATTATCTTTCTCAGCCTGAAATCACCGAAGCAGAGGCCAGTGGACGTTTTGCTGACATGGCACAATACACAGGAGTTCCTGCCTATATCGTGCACATGACTTGTGAAGGTGCACTCAACCACATTCGTGATGCAGCAAAACGCAACCAGAAGGTTTTTGCAGAGACTTGCATTCAATACTTATTGCTCGATGCGTCACTGTATGAAAAAGATTTCGACGGCGCAAAATGGGTAATGAGTCCTCCGCTCCGGCAGAAAAAAGACCAGGAATCACTATGGGCAGGCATTAACCAGGGCACGGTTCAGGTCGTTGCCACCGATCATTGTCCTTTTAAATGGGAACAGAAAAAAATGGGAGAAAAAGATTTTTCCAAAATTCCCAACGGACATCCTGCCATCGAGCACCGTATGGAATTGTTATTTTCTGAAGGCGTGAACAAGGGCAGAATTTCATTGAATAAATTTGCAGAACTTACTTCTTCCAATCCCGCGAAGATCTTCGGCATGTATCCAAAAAAAGGGACCATTGGTATCGGTTCTGATGCTGACCTCATCATTTTCGATCCAAATGAACAACATACCATTTCCGCTAAAACACATCACATGAATGTTGATTATTCAGCTTATGAAGGATGGCAGCTGAAAGGAAAATGTAAAACCATTGTGCTGAGAGGAAATGTGGCAGTGGATAATGGTGATGTGAAGATTCAAAAAGGATATGGCCGATTTATAAAGAGAAGTAAAGTGAATGGCATTATTTAGAATTTTTGCACCGGTCTCTGTCTCTTTAAAAAGTGTATGCTATTAACGTTATTACAGGCAGGAAAGTAATTTCCAAAATCACTGAACTTCTTAACGGTGATCTTTCATTCGTTCTGATGCAAATTCAAGAGATTTGATAAATTTGTACCGTTGAAAAATAAACCTGCTCTTCAATCACGTGATGAGTTCCTGATTTTTTAAATCTTCTTCAAATTATAACACAGATCAACAAGGAACTCAGACAACTCAACACACCATGAAGCCCCTGCTTCTGCTTATCTGCTTATTCTTCTTCAAACTAAGTTTCAGTCAAGTCGATAATTTCAAGCTGTTCCTGATCGGTGATACCGGTGAAGACATCGTGCTGGAGCAAACGATGACAACCTTTCTGGACACCATCAGCAAATATCCAAACAGCGCTACCGTTTTTTTGGGAGATAACTGCTACAAGAAAAATATTTTAGGAATTGAGAAAAAAGGCTTCGATTCCTCTCCAATCACCGTAAAGAGATTGAATGCACAGCTACAGGGATTGAATGATTGCCGGTATAAAGGAACCGTTTATTTCGTTCCCGGAAATCACGACTGGTGGAATGTTACCAATGTGAAAAAAGGTAAGCGCCACCTGCAACTGGAAGAATCTTTCATTGAACAGCATTTGTCGCAGAATCCGTTTATAATCAACAAGGCAAATACTTTTTTGCCGGATGGCGGAAACCTTGTTGCAGCGGTCGATCTGAACAACAACCAGTTAAAATTAATTTTTTTAGATACGAATTGGCTGATTCTTCTACAGCGCGATGAGGCGTTGTCAAAAGCATTTGCACAGCTCGACAGTATTCTCATCAATGCTATTTCCCACAAACAACAAATTGTCGTAACAGCACACCACCCTATTTACACCATCAGCAAGCACAGCAGGGTAAACAGCCACAACAACCTGATACGTTCCAAGAAAATACAGGACATCTACCATCCTTGGTATAATTCCATGAGAAAAAAACTGGACTCTATTCTTGTTCAAAAAAATTATCCAATCATTTATGCATGCGGGCATGATCATGTGCTGGAATATTTTCAGCAGAGGGACGTGCAATATATTATTAGCGGATCCGGAAGCAAGTCAAATACATACGACAAGACAAATGAATTTAATCCCGCACCCGGACAGGATATTCCAAAGAATCCTGTGGCAAAACAAAACGAAGGTTTTGTGGAAGTTGCTTATGCTGATAAAACAAAAAGTATCACTTTATTCTTCTTTGAGAAAAATGTATTGAAAAAGGAATTGATTAAACAGTGAATCTTCCTGCCACATTACTCCACTATTGCTGAAAAGCTTAAGTAACGGATTTCTTTACCGTCCCAAAACAAGTTCGGATAACTTCCTTGACTCACTCCTTTAATTGATCTGTCTCGAAAATTTGGTAAGAATCGCTCTCCTTTTTATACTTCCAATATCAGAATCTCTTCGTTAACTTGTGCAGGTAACCCATTCACTCATGCCGCGAATAATCAGATCTGCCCTTATCCAAATGTCACTTCCGAAAACAGAAGGCGAAGGAACCATCAATGAGATAGTTGATGCCATGGTACAGAAGCATGTTCCGCTTATCGAAGAAGCAGGAAAGAAAGGTGTACAGATATTGTGCCTGCAGGAAATTTTCAATACCCCGTATTTCTGTCCCGGCCAGGATAGAAAGTGGTACGAAAGCGCTGAAACGATTCCGGGGCCTACGGTTGAACTCATGCAGTCCTTTGCAAAGAAATACAGCATGGTGATCATTGTTCCCATTTATGAAAAAGAACAGGCGGGTGTATTGTACAATAGTGCCGCTGTTATTGATGCCGATGGAACGTATCTTGGAAAATACCGTAAGAATCACATCCCACATACTTCCGGTTTCTGGGAGAAATTTTTCTTCAAACCGGGAAATCTTGGTTATCCTGTATTTCAAACGCGCTATGCAAAAATTGGCGTGTATATCTGCTATGACCGCCATTTTCCGGAAGGAGCTCGTATACTTGGTTTAAATGGAGCAGAGATCGTTTACAATCCTTCAGCAACTGTTGCCGGATTATCTCAGTACCTGTGGAAGCTGGAGCAACCTGCCCATGCTGCTGCGAATGGTTACTTTATGGGATGCATCAATCGTGTGGGTGAAGAGAAACCCTGGAACCTTGGAAAATTCTATGGCTCTTCCTATTTCGTTGATCCGCGCGGACAAATTTTTGCGCAGGCATCAGAAGATCATGATGAATTGCTCATTGCAGAATTTGATCTGGACAAGATTGAAGATGTTCGGTCAACCTGGCAGTTCTTCAGGGACCGGCGACCAGAGACGTATGGTAAGATGACGGAGTTATGATTTTTAAATCTCAAAAATAATCTCGGGTCAAAGGAGGAAAATTAATACGTAGCTATGGGAGAATTCAAACCACCAGCATCAGAACGGGAATTCGAAGAAAACTTTGCACAGATCAAACCATTGATGAGCGATACACAGGCTTACTATGAAAGTTCGCGCTGTTTGTTTTGCTATGATGCTCCATGTGTGAATGCCTGCCCCACAGGAATTGATATCCCGCTATTTATCCGGCAGATAAATTCCGGAAATGAATTGGGTGCTGCAAAAACAATTTATAACTCCAACTATTTCGGTTATGCCTGCGGAAAAGTTTGCCCTACGGAAGTGCTGTGTGAAGGTGCCTGTGTGTACAATCGCCAAAATGTAAAACCCATTGAAATAGGACGACTGCAAAGTTTCGCAACTGGAAAAGCAATCTCTACGGGAAAAAAATTGTTCATCCCACCAAAGTCAAATGGAAAGAAGGTTGCTGTAATTGGTGCCGGGCCTGCTGGTATTTCATGTGCCTGTGAATTACGCATGTATGGATTTGAGGTGGACATTTTTGAATCCAAATCAAAACCATCCGGTTTAACAGTGCATGGTGTAGCTCCATATAAGATCACAAATGAAGATGCACTAAATGAAATGGATTATCTCGAAAAGCAATTCGGATACAAGGTGCATTACAGTACCACGATCAATTCGGAATCCGATATTCAACAACTTGAAAAAAACTATGATTCCATTTTCATCGGTGTTGGATTGGGTTCCACGTCAAAATTAAATATCAGGGGAGAAGCGTTGGAAAATGTTTTTGGAGCAGTGGAATTTGTAGAACAATTGCGGATGAATCACTACAAAATTTCTGTCCCTGAAAAAGTAATTGTGCTTGGTGGAGGCAATACAGCAATGGATGCCGCTTCGGAAAGTGCCCGCATGGGCGCAAAAAAAGTATTGCTGGCCTACAGAAGGAGTAAAGAAGAAATGCCGGCTTATGATTTCGAATACGAACTGGCCAAATCAGTTGGTGTGAAAGGAATGTTTAACGTTGCTCCGGTAGAAATTCTTGGTTCCGGAAAAGTAGCAGGAGTAAAATTCGTTCATACACAAACTGAGAACGGAAAAATTTCTACTGTTAACGGAAGTGAATTCATCGAAGCATGTGATTGGGTGATTAAAGCAACCGGCCAATCGAAGCAAGATCAGCTGCTCAGTCTCATCAAAGGAATGGCTGTTGATGAAAAAGGACGAATTGTGGTGAATCAAAACAGCTTCCAAACTACCCATCCAAAATATTTTGCTGCAGGTGATGCAGTAAGTGGTGGCGAAGAAGTAGTGAATGCCGTTGCTGATGGAAAGAAGGCTGCCAGGGGAATTCTCAACATACTCATATAAACAATTCATTGACCTGGCATCTTCGCGTCCTGATGCTAAAATTCAGGCGTGAAGACGCCAAACCGTTAAGAAAAAATAAGGAACATGGCAAACCTCCAAACTAATTTCGCCGGAATAAAATCACCCAACCCATTCTGGCTTGCTTCTGCTCCACCCACCAACAGTGGTTACCAGATCATGAAAGCATTCGATGCAGGATGGGGTGGCGCCGTTTGGAAAACACTCGGCGTGCCGGTTATAAATGTTTCATCACGTTATGGCTCGCTGAATTATCGTGATAGCAGGATGATGGGTTTCAACAATATCGAGCTCATCACGGATCGGCCGCTGCGGGATAATCTGCGGGAAATAGAAGAAGTGAAAAAAAGATTCCCGCATCATGCAGTTATTGCTTCCCTGATGGTAGAAACAAAAGAGGAATGGCACCAGATTGTGCGCGATGTGGAGAATGCAGGAGCCGATGGAATTGAACTGAATTTCGGTTGTCCGCATGGAATGTGCGAACGGGGAATGGGCTCGGCTGTAGGACAGGAACCGAAAGTTTTAAAGACCATTGTTTCATGGGTAAAAGAGGTTGCAAAAATTCCCGTGATCGTAAAGCTGACACCTAATATTTCCGATATCACACGGCCCGCTGTTGCAGCTAGGGAAGGTGGTGCAGACGCCATATCTTTAATCAATACCATCCAAAGCATTATTGGAGTTGACATTAATAATTTTGTTCCTTATCCAATGGTGGATGGAAAAAGCACAAATGGCGGTTACTGTGGGCCCGCAGTGAAACCCATTGCGATGAACATGGTGAAAAACTGTGCACAACATCCCGATGTGCGGCTACCTATTTCAGGAATCGGTGGCGTGGAAAACTGGAGAGATGCAGTGGAGTTTATTTTACTCGGTGCTGCAACGGTTCAGGTATGTACCGCAGTGATGCATTATGGCTTCGGGATTATACGTGAAATCATTCCCGGTTTAGAAAGCTATATGGATGAAAAAGGATTTTCCTCCATCGAAGATTTCAGAGGTAAAGCCCTGCAAAATGTTTTACATTGGGAAGACCTCAATCTCAACTATAAAATTGTAGCCAGCATCAACGAAGATAAGTGTATTGGCTGCCAGTTGTGTTATACTGCCTGTGAAGACGGTGCACACCAGGCCATCGGACTTTCAGATGATCCGATGAACCGTAAGCCCCACATCATTGAAGAGAATTGTGTGGGTTGTAACCTATGCTCTTTAGTATGTCCGGTTGAAAGCTGTATCACGATGGTAAGAAGAGATGATGGGCAGCAACATCTTACCTGGAAAGAAAGAACTATCGAAGGAAATATTCCAAAAACATTCAATGATCCGCTTGCAGGCGGATTGCACCATTGGGTACCTGAATCGGAAGCAGCCTTGCTGAAGGAAAAGCCGAGGCATTATGGTTTGTTATGAAAATTTTGCCAATAGTTAAATTGTTGAAGGGTTAAATTGCTGAAGCGAAGTTCATAACTCCGCGCCAATAGTTGATGCTTTACTACGGCTTTGGTGCAATTATCCAATCAGCGTCAATAGTTCTTAACTATCATCTTAGTTCCTTATGAAGTTATTACTCCTGATAAAACTAATCGTCTGATCAAACCCTGCTTTGTTTACTGGTAAACTACGGTAACTTTTGTATTTTTTTCGCATGGCATCCGTAAGATCCACATCTTCAGAAGCAGATTTCATATCTAAAAAATACTTGCGGAAGTCAGTGATCAATTCTGTTCCACCCATTTGTCCATGGCCCGGAACTACCGTTGACACATCATATTCTTGCATCAGGTGATTCATCGCAGTTACATAATCATCTACATTCGCTCCAACACTTTCTTCGAGGTAAGGATGATAGCCATTCAACACAAGGTCACCTGCAAAAAGAGTTTTTCTGTTTCTCAGGTAAACCACAACATCATCAAAAGTATGCGCCTGCCCGATGTTTTCAATGGTAACTATTTCGCCTCCGACATCTATCTGCATCGTATCAACCAACCAGTGATTCGGCATATCTTCCCTCGCATTGTTCTCCAACCAAAATGAGCTTCCATAATCTCCGGATACAATCTCTGCATTTTCATAGTAATGATTTCCACCTGTATGATCTTTATGAATATGTGTGTTCACTACCACAATACGCCTGTTTCCGGCACGATCCATTACCCAGCGGTGAAATCTTTCTGCACCCTGTTTCATTTTGGTATCGATGATCAGGATCACGGAATCTCCAATCAGTACACCACTGTTACCACCTTCCCCGGGCAACACATAAAAATCGGGATCTATTTTTTCCACATCCAGTCCATAATTCGAACATCCTGATAAGATAAAAAACAGCAGCAGTGCATTTACAATTGCCCCCGGACGTATTAACTTCACCACGTAAATGATTTTACACAAAGGTATCTAAACACCAATGATTGTGGCCGCTCAAATTTTGTCACCCTTACTATGCCTGCAAAATTTCAGATTCTCAGATTCGTCGCTATCTTTGCCCATCTGAAAAAATTTATCCCATGAAAAAACTTTGGTTCGGCATTGGCTGTGTGCTCCTTTTTATTGTTGCCATGACGGTTGCATTTTGTTACCTCAATTACAATCATAGTTAGCCAGTTTTTCCATTTACCTTCTTTGATTTCACCGATTGATCAACTGGTTTAATATCTTAATATGACTGCTATTGTTGCCATTGGTGGAGGAAGCATGGCGGAAGGTGACACTGCGTCCATCGACCGGGAAATTGTTCGCCTGTCGGGAAAGAAAAATCCATCGGCTCTGTTTATTCCCACTGCTTCCAGCGACAATCCGGAATACTGTACGAATTTTGAATTGGTGTACGGCAAAAAGCTGGGTTGTAAAACCGATTCCCTCCTTTTGCTGAAGAATCCACCTTCGTTAAATACCATCAAAAAACAGATCAGCAAAGCCGACATTATCTACGTTGGTGGTGGCAATACCCTGATGATGATGCGGCGCTGGAGGTTTTTAGGAGTTGATAAATTGCTGATGAAAGCAAGCAAAGAGGGAAAAATACTGGCCGGAACAAGTGCTGGTGCCATCTGCTGGTTTCAATACGGCCACAGCGACTCGGAATTTTATTACCACCCGGAGAATTGGGACTGGATTCGTGTTAAATGTCTTGGACTCGTTCCCTTCACTGCTTGCCCGCACTGCTTAAAAGAAGGCAGGATGGAGCATTTTATCCGGATGATGAAAAGAAATGGGGGAACAGGAATCGCACTCGATGATTGTACGGCAATAGAAATCGTTGGTGAACAATTCAGGATACTTCGTTCCAAAGAAAACGCGCAAGCTTTTCTGGTAAGTAAATATGACGGGAAAATTGTTACTGCTCCGTTTCCGTTATCGGATAAATTTGACGCTTTGAAGTCACTTCAAAGGAAATAACGGACTATTTCGGATTTCGAATCACAAGTGTTCCAAACCTTGATAGTTTTCAGATTTGCTGAACAATTCAAAGGAAATCAAATTCGTGAATTACACAGACGAACGGCCAGG
>JBDSEW010000405.1:0-3272 GCA_039919825.1 Chitinophagales bacterium
AATCGCGGCCCTCCTCTGGTTGTATGATTATCTGATGCGGTAGCGTGTCATTTTGATGTATGGGCCTGGTAATTAATTACTGAGCTGCAATTTCTCATTCATTCAAATCAACTTGTTATGAATTCAAAAAAAATAATTATTTCTATTTTCCTTTTGTTCATGGGAATACCTTGGATACTCTCCGCGCAAAATTCATTGAGCGGAAAAATTACAGATGGCAAAGATGCCTCCCCACTCACAGGAGCAACGGTTTCCATTCCTGAAATAAAATCAGGTGCCATTTCAGATGTTGACGGTAGTTTCCGACTTAATAATATTCCCGGCGGCGATTTTTTGGTGGAAGTTCGCTACCTCGGATATGCTACACTTACCAGGAGGGTCAGCATAAAAAATTCGGTGACCGCGAATTTTCAACTTGCCACTTCTGTAGTAGAACAGAATGAAGTTATTGTTACAGGTGTTTCAACTGCTACGGAAATCAAGCGAACACCAACACCCATTTCTGTGATAACAAAACAACAATTGCAACAGTATGGCTCCAGCAATATTATTGACGCTATTGCGAAAGAACCAGGCATTTCACAAGTCACCACCGGTCCGGGTATTTCAAAACCTGAAATACGCGGATTGGGATATAACAGGGTGGTGGTAATGAATGATGGTATCAGACAGGAAGGACAGCAATGGGGAGACGAACATGGAATTGAGATTGATGAGTATGGCGTAAATAAAGTAGAAATATTAAAGGGACCTGGCAGTATTATGTATGGCTCAGATGCGATGGCAGGGGTGATCAATATATTGTCGCCCGATCCGGTTGCGGAGGGAAAAATCAATGCAAATCTGCTTGCCAATTATCAAACTAACAATGGATTGATTGGATATTCTGCTGCAGTAGCCGGTAATCAAAACGGCTTTGTATGGTTAGGGAGATTGAGTGGTAAGATGGCGCATAGCTATGAAAATAAATATGACGGATCTGTATTCAATTCGGGATTTAAAGAATTGTCAGGCAGCGGATATGCGGGTTTGAACAAGAAGTGGGGTTATTCGCATTTGAATTTCAGCTTGTATCATTTTCAACCCGGACTTATAGAAGGTGAGCGCGACAGCACGGGTGCTTTCACTAAGCAAGTGGTGGAGGGAAACAATGTAGAAGATGTTGCAGCAACACCAGATGATCTTTCCGGATTCGCATTGCTGACACCGTATCAGCAAATCAATCACTATAAAATTTCGCTGATGAATAACATATATATCGGAAGTTCTAAATTATATGTCAACCTCGGTTTTGAAAACAATCAGCGCCAGGAATTTGCGGATGTGATGGCGCCTGATCAATATGGATTGTTCTTTTTTCTGAATACCATTCCTTATGATGTTCGCTGGACATTTCCGGAGGCGAATGGATGGAATATGACACTGGGGGTAAATGGTATGTACCAGAACAATGAGAATAAAGGAACTGAATTTTTGGTGCCTGCTTATAATTTATTTGATGCCGGAAGTTTTATGTTTATTCAGAAGATCGTTAACAAACTTACTTTAAGCGGAGGCATTCGTTATGATCACCGCGGCATGCTAACACAATCACTTTTTCTAAACGAAGACGATCAACCGGTGCCCGAATCTGATTCGGTTTCTTTTGTGAAGTTTGATGGAATAAAAGAATCTTTTTCGGCAGTGTCAGGAAGTGTGGGTGCGAGCTATGAAATTTCAAAACCGGTAATTATAAAAGCAAATATTGCACGTGGATTTCGCGCACCGAATATTGCGGAGCTGGGTGCTAATGGAAGACATGAAGGAACATTTCGGTACGAAATCGGTAATCCTGATTTGAAAGCAGAAACAAGCTGGCAACTGGATGCTGGTATCGGATTTAATACGCAACATGTATCTGGTGAGATCAATCTCTTCGATAACAATATTTCAAATTTTATTTTTCCTGAAAAGCTTAATAGTATTTCAGAAGGTGATTCATTGATAGAAGAGGAAGGTGATTTTGTTCCTGTTTATAAGTATGTGCAGGGAGATGCAAGTTTATCAGGTGGTGAAGTATCCATTGATATTCATCCGCATCCGTTAGATTGGCTGCACTTTAAAAATTCTTTTTCGTATGTGCAATCGGTGCAAAAGAACCAACCGGATTCTACGAAGTACTTACCATTTACACCGGCTCCCAGAATTCAATCGGAACTGAGAGCCAATTTTTCAAAACTGAACAACACCTTCGGCAATTTTTATCTGGAATTCGGATTGACTTACACGTTTGATCAAAACAAGGTGTACAGTGCCTTCGGGACTGAAATGGCTACACAGGGATATACGCTGATGAATGCAGGATTGGGCACTGATGTTTTTGTGAAAGGTCATATATTGTTTACATTGAATCTGGTTGGAGATAATCTTGGTGATGTTGCTTATCAAAGTCATTTGAGCCGTTTGAAATACGCACCTGAAAACGAAGTAACTGGAAGATCCGGTATTTATAACATGGGAAGAAATTTCAGTATTAAAATAAATATACCTATTAGTATAAAAGGTTGATAGATACATGAACGCACGAAGCCCTCCGATTTAGTATGGGGCTTCGTGCTGTTATGTTTTTTAATTCGCTTCTGAGTGTCAAGGAGTGGTAGGCCAGCAACTATAAAATTAATGCGGCTGTCTGTTGTTTTTTCAATGAGTTTAGCGTTATGAATTGCGGCTTACTTATTCTTTTGTGTGTTTTTGGTACAGTATTTTTCTGTCCTGCACAAACGTTCCCAATTACAATATACCTGTATCCGTTTTTCTTGCTTCCCTCAAGTTTCCATTGGGCAGATGACTTTAACAATCCGCAATTCCCGGAGGTGGATTTAAATAACGATGGCATCAACGATCTGTTCGTATTTGACCGGACGGGAAACAAGTGATATACCGTTTATTAATCAGGGGCCTCGTATGTTGGATTATAAGTAACCGATTGGATGTTAGTCCTTGATTATAACTGCTATGGCTTTGCTGATCTCTTTGCCAGTACATTTTACAATCAGCCGTCAGATTTTTTCAGCGACTAAATGAGTTTTGGATCTGTTGCCGATTTGATTTTAATGTGAAATACTTCCAAAAAAAAATATTGCTTTTCAAAACTGCTGAAAGAATTGATAGATTTACAAATTAATGATGAACGATTTTTTCATTAAGCCAATCTCATGTTATTGATTCATCAATTAATAATGACCTGCCTTGCAAAAAAAGATTTAAGTTGTAATTTACTCTCGCAACATTGA
>JBDSEW010000414.1:0-3657 GCA_039919825.1 Chitinophagales bacterium
ATTTGTTGGAACACATAAAGAATATGACAGGATTGACGTAACTAAAATTTGACGATTATGAATTTAAAACCAATAAATACCAAAAAGGAATATCAGAAAGCGATTGAAAGACTTGAAATAATTTTTGATGCTAAAAAGGGAACTTCTGATGGAGATGAACTGGAGATATTAGGTATTTTGATTGACCAATATGAAAACGAACATTTTTCCATTGACTTACCTGATCCAATTGAAGCTATTAAATTCAGGATTGAACAATTAGGCTATTCACAGACTGATTTAGCCAGGGTAATAGGATTAAAAAGCAGAGCGAGTGAAATATTAAGTAAAAAGAGAAAGCTATCACTTAATATGATCAGGCAGTTAAATGATAAGTGGAATATTCCGTCAGATGTTTTAATTCAGGTTTACTGAAAGAAAAGAAATGCCAATGAAAAGTTGATAAGATTTCATAAGGCCTTTTGAAGCCAGTATCTGTGTGTCTTTTCTGTATAAGCGCACCACTGAATTTGAAAATGTCTAAGGCTAAAAATACAAATCCGGCTTAAGTCTGCCCATTATCCAAATGATCCACGGGCAAAACCAAATGGAACATTGACCTGCATAAGATTTATTCTCATTCGTTTCAAAACAGCTTCTCAGAAGCACAAAAATTATTTTTTTTATCTTGTTACCGCAAATAAAAATTCAAGACCTTAAAATCTATACAATGAACTCCAAAAAATTACTGCTTTCATTCCTCACCTTCCTAAGTATTACATGGGTTTCCTATTCACAGGATACCAATACCCGTAAAAACTGTTTCGATGACTACAACTACATGTTTACGACAAGGGGAACCATTCCCGTGCCGGATGGCATGCACAAAGTGTCCGTAGCAGTGGTAAGCGCAGCTGGAAAAGCAAATTGTCTTGTAGGGCAGATTTTGGTAAAGGATGGAAATATTGTACTTCCCCTTTATATACCACGGGAAGATGGTTCCATGACTGAAACAAGAGGTGTATTGGACAACAGTTTCTACCGGGAGACTTCAGGGCAAATCAGCTATAAAGTGGCAGATGCCATGTCACCTGTTTATTACCTCGAAGGAAAACGCAAGGCGCGCATGTATTTTATTGATTTCCTAAAGCCTGAACCAGGCAAGATGATCGATGCACCTGTTATGAATTCTCACATCAAAAAAGACACTACCATTACGCGCGACGAAATCAGCAAGGTCAGTGGGTATGCTCAGGCCATTCAATTCGAAACCGGTAAGGCTGTAATCATCCCTGCATCTTATTCATCTCTCGATCTGATAGCAGAAGTAATGAAGCAACATCCTGATGCTGCCTGGCTCATCGACGGATATTCTGATAATTCAGGAAACGCTAAATCAAACATAGAGCTCTCTGCAAAAAGGGCGAATGCCGTGGTAAATTATTTTGTAAGAAAAGGAATAAAGCCTGATCACCTGTTTGGTGCCGGCCATGGTATCGACAATCCTATTGCAGACAATAATACAGCCGAAGGCCGTGCAAAAAACCGCAGGGTAGAGGTTAAACCTTTATCCGATTGATCGGCTGATCCTGAAATACATCAGCCGGATTGCTGAATACAGCCAGTATAATCAGTTTTGATATGGGCCCGCACCGATTGCGTGAATCCGCATTTGTTTTACAACCTCAGTTGCTATTGATGAAATCAATAGTCCTATTCATTTTATATTGCCACAGATGACTGAAACAATAAAACTTACCCTTGTCAGGATAATACATACTGCTGTGTGGGTCTTCATGGTTGCAGTGCTCATTTATATCTACTATGCAGTCATCAGCAACAAGGTTGACTATTGGCTTTGGATCTGCTTTGGAATTATTTTCGCAGAGTGTATCGTGCTGGTCATCTTCAGGATGAGTTGCCCTCTCACACTTATTGCCCGCAAATTCAGTGCTTCTACTAAAGAGAACTTTGATATCTATCTTCCCAACTGGCTTGCAAGGCACAACAAGCTCATCTTTACTATTTTAATGGTGCTGATAATCGGGGTGCTGGCATTCCGGTTAATCAACCGGGAATAAAAAAGGGACAATGATGCTGGTCACCTTATTTTCTGATTTAACAGGCTCAAATTACCTTTAGCACTATTTACGCATAGGAAATTGAATGGAGCCGCATCCATCCGGAAATGATAGTTTTAATTTTTACGAAATGGTTTATTACATTTATCACAAACCAGTTATATGGATGATACCACCATAGAAAACTTAAAAGAAGCACTTAAATATTCACCTGAGAATGTTCCTTTGAAACTGCACCTGGCAGAAACACTGTTAAAGGCCGGCAGGCTCGAGGAAGCGGAAAAAGAATTTCTTGAATTGCTGAATATTTCCAACAGTGAAAAAGGAAAATTCGGGCTTGCAAATGTTTTTTATAAAAGAGAAGCCTATTCAAAATGTAATGTGATCCTGGAAGAATTGATTCAATCCGGAAAAGCAGGAATTGATATCCTGGTATTGCACTCAAGAGCATTGAATAAAGAACATTCCACCGCCAATGCAATAGCTACTTATAAAAAAGTACTTGCTATTGATCCGGCTTTCAAGGACGAAGAACTTGACCGGGAATTGAGAATGAATGCGGCAACCAACGATGCTCCTTTTGAAGAAGATACTGATTCTCCATTCATACAAAACCCTTCGATCAATTTTAATGATGTTGGGGGAATGTCCAACGTGAAGAAGGAAATTGAAATGAAAATTATTCATCCGTTGAAGCATCCTGAATTATATAAGGCCTATGGGAAAAAAGCCGGTGGTGGGATACTGTTGTACGGCCCGCCCGGCTGTGGAAAAACATATATAGCAAAAGCAACAGCCGGCCAGGTAAATGCCCACTTCATCAGTGTAGGATTAAACGATATTCTCGACATGTGGATCGGTAACAGTGAAAAGAACCTTCACGAAGTGTTTGAATTGGCAAGGCAGAATAGTCCCTGCGTTTTATTCTTTGATGAAATAGATGCGCTGGGTGCCAGCAGAAGTGATATGAAACAATCGAGCGGCCGGCACCTGATCAACCAGTTTTTGCAGGAACTGGATGGTATGGAGAGCAATAATGAAGGTGTGCTGATCCTGGGAGCTACCAATACCCCATGGCATCTGGATCCCGCTTTCAGAAGGCCGGGAAGATTTGACAGGATCATTTTTGTTCCACCTCCGGATGCTGAAGCAAGAGAATCTATTCTGAAACTGAAATTAACAGGCAAACCCATAGAGTCCATTGACTACAAAACGCTGTCAAAAAAGAGTCCTGACTATTCCGGTGCCGACATTGAAGCAATCATTGATATTGCAATAGAAGAGAAACTGGAAGCCTCTTTTAAAGAAGGTATTCCCAAGCCGCTGCAAACAAAAGATTTATTAAATGCATTGAAAAAACACAAAGCCACTACGACAGAATGGTTTTCCACGGCTAAAAATTTTGCATTGTATGCCAATGATTCAGGCCTGTATGATGATATTCTGACTTTTATGAAAATCAAAAAATAGAAATGATGGAAAATATGATTACACGTGCTCAGTTATTGCTTCAGCAAAAAAAATATGAGGAAGCCGGGAACGTGCTCGCTGAATTGTTAAGTCAGGAACCCAACAATATACACGTACTCTCTTTGCT
>JBDSEW010000421.1:0-15633 GCA_039919825.1 Chitinophagales bacterium
CATTTGAAGTGAAAACAATGGGTTCTGCAGCAGTTCCATCTGCCACAAGTTTTGCCCCACGGGAAATAATTAAAGCGCCTTTGGAAAATTTATCGCCTTTAATAAGTGTACCTGCTTCAATAGTCAATGTTGCTCCATTGTTAACATACACAAAGCCTGAAAGCAAATAAATGTTGTCTTTTGTCCAGGTAGTGCTTGCTGCAATATATCCGGTAACAGTTACAACAGGAGCCTGGGCAAACAAAGAGGATCGTAAACTCAGTGCAACTGTCAATAATAGAAGTGTGAAAATTTTTTTCATTTTGGATTTTGTTTGCGGCAAAAGTATTTCCGTCATGTTACTCCAATCTTACCGGAAGTTTAGCTTAATGTTAAGAGATCACTATTTGGTGATGGTTTCGTAACACGGGCATATTAGTTACTTGCAACCATGAATGAAAAGTTAAGGTTGAGTTATTTCAGAACACCTTTTATTTAAAGGATGCTTGCTGCTGTACATCATCTTAATGTAACCTGCTTAAAAGTTATAGCTAAAAGAAAGCGATAAATTGGCTCCTAACTTTTGTTGGGTGATGGTGGTGTCATCTCCATTGTCATCAAGATGCCCATTGTCATTTTGATCCTGGTAAAGTGTGATACCTTTTGCAAGTATGTCATTCATATTGAGCTTAAGACTCCCACCCTTGAAAATCCGTTTGCTGATTTGTGCATCAAGGAGAGGACGCCCATTCTCATAGATATCAGGATAATTTTTATCTCCAATGGCATCAATCCTTCTACCTATTTGATTGAAGAATAAGCCAAGTCCCAATTCACTCACTGGATCAGTATAAGTAAATCCAAAGTTGATGATGTAAGGTGACTGGCCCTGTAATGGACGTTCCGGTTTCCAGGCATTTGGATCATTTGACTGATCAACCACTGATTTTATCAGTGCTAGATTCGTGCTGAAGGTGATGTTTTCAAACTGTTTCCAATGAATGATTTTGCTGAGGAAATCAAGATTTTTGCGCAGCTCGAGTTCAATGCCATAGACAGTGGCTTCATCGGCATTTACCCACGTTACAGTACGTGATCCTGCGCCAGATCCAGGATATACCTTTTGCTCAATCGGATCATTGAAAAGCTTATAGAAAGCACTGATTGAAATTACCTGGCCATTGCCAAAAAAGTTTTCGAATTTAAGATCATAGTTGGCGATAGAAGTACGGCCAAGAGAATCATTTCCGATTCTGCTCTCCATGTCATCAAAATTATAGAAGGAGAAGGGTGCCACTTCGCGGAATTCAGGACGGGCAACAGTTTTGGAAAAGGCAGCACGGAGATTTATTTTTTGCGTGAGTGAATAAACAAGATTTGCCGAAGGTAGAAAGTCGAAAGGAAGGTTATTGAAATCTGCTGAGCTGGTGTGATAATCTACCGGTGCACCACCGTATTCAAATGAAGTAAGTGTCTGATCAAAGTATTCAATGCGGGCTCCCCAGATCAACCTGAAATTGGCGGGCAACTGGTTGTCGAGCATTGCATAATAGGAATGCAATTGCGAGGATGCCATGTAAGCATCTGAAGGATTGGTGATCTCGTCAATTCTGAAACCTGTTTCACTGATGTTTTCGTGTGAAAAAATATCACCGGGACCCTGGAAGAAAATTTCCGCATTTCCGGGCTCGGAGTAAAACTTGCTGATGTCATACACCACATAACCCAATACCCGTGCATCAAAATCACGTGACTTCCATTGGTGAAAGGTGCCCAGTTTAAAGGTGCTTGTGTTTTTGAAGAGCACAAACGGGATCGATGCATTTACTCCTGCACTGTAATTGTTTTCAAAAAGATTTGAATAGAATTTACCACCATAATTCGGTGAAGCAGATCCGAAAGGAACGTAGGTAGTATATGCAGAGTCTTCGTAGTTCTTAAAATAATACAGACGGCGGTAATCAGGCTGTTTGCGCGTTGTTTTTGAGTAAGCGCCGTTCCAGTCAATTTTAATTTTGGAACCCTGAAGAAAATGATAACCCTCGATCTGGCTGTTGAGCAAGCTGTTCTCAATATAATTGTAGGCGTATGCAGTAATATCCCGGACATTACTGAATTCATCACCGGTGCGCACCGTCATGATGTCATCGGTATTTACGGTATAGGAATTTTTGTAAGTGATGCGGTTGTTATCATTTATACTATAGGCAAGATTCAACAGGCTGCCCCATGATACATTGTTTTTGCTTTGCGAATCAAAATATTCGTATTGAGGTGTTCCATCAGAAGCAAAGTCATACCGCGAGAAAGTAGATAACTTATTGGAGCTGTTGTAAGTTGCTCCGCCTACCAGCGAAAAGCTGCTGGTTTTGCCGGTGCGTTTTTTAAATCCTCCTACTAACTGGCCATTGAATCCCAATGGAGCAGATTTGCGCGATTCAAAAGCCCAATCATTGGGAAGCATGCGGGAGTAATCAAGTATCTCTGTGTTGGCTGAATTTGCGAGACTGGTGATTGTTTCGGTACCAGGAAATCCGGAAGGCAATGCGCGTGTTCCATCATCTTTTCCAAGCCAATCTGTTTTTCCTCCCTGGTAGGAGTACCATGTATTAAAATTGGCCAGTGTATTCAATCCTATGCCGGCGTTGAAACTCAAAAAATTTTGTTCCGGAACATCTCGTGTATTGATAGTCACTATACCTCCGGCAAAATCTCCCGGCAGATCGGGTTGCGCAGTTTTTACAATAATGATGTTGTCGACGAGGAAAGAAGGAATAAGATCAAATGAAAAAACCTTTCGGTCAGGTTCTGTGCTGGGTAATGGCGATCCGTTGATCATAGCAGTATTATAGCGATCGGGTAGGCCACGCACAATTACAAACCTTCCGTTTTGAATGGTAACACCACTTACACGCTTCAGTGCATCACCAGTATTTTTATCCGGCGTTTTGCGGATGATGTCAGCAGAAATTCCGTCGGAAACGGATGCAAAGTTTTTCTGCATGATCAGCAGGGAGTTTACATTTTCTTTTGAGAAAGTGGAGGTAACCACCACTTCTTCTAACTCATTCGCATTACTTTCCAATGATACCTGCATGGTAGTTACCTGACCTGCTTTTACATCTATATCTTTTATCAGTTTGGTGCTGTAAGAAACATAAGTTACCAGGAGATTGTATTTCCCGGGCTCAAGCGCTCCCAGGGAAAACCTTCCATCTATATCTGTAGTGGTGCCAATACTCTTGTTGCTTTCTAATGCGACGGTGGCTCCAATCAGGTCTTCACTGTTTCCGCTGTCGACAACATGGCCGGCAATTGAACCGGATTGTGCAAATAAGCTGGTTATAAGTAGAAAATTTATGAGGATCGTTAAGAATGTTCGTTGCATAAGAAAATTTTTGCAAAGGACACCTTATGGTTTAACGTTTCTATTAAGTCGGTGTTAAGTAATGGTTAACTCAGGATGATGGGAAAGTGACGGGAATGTTTCGGGAACTGCAACTGAGGCTTTTTTCTTCATTTCTCCAAACTATAAGAATTTACATTAACTTAAGGTTAAGGTCTTAGACATCCATTTTGAAGAATTATTTAATCGTATAATTGCGATTTAGAAACAGTCAACCAAAAAAGGGGAACACCCATGACCAAACAAAATGTACTCTTTGTATGTGTACACAATTCGGCGCGAAGCCAAATAGCAGAAGCTTTATTGAATAAGATTGGAGGAGATCAGTTTACTGCGGAAAGTGCAGGACTTGAACCCGGATCATTGAATCCGCTGGCTGTTGAAGTGATGAAGGAAGAAGGGGTTGATATTTCCAATAATCCTACAAAGGATGTCTTCGGTTTCTTTAAACAGAGCCTCCATTTTCATTACGTAATTACAGTTTGTGATGGAGCAAGTGCAGAACGTTGTCCTGTTTTTCCCGGAGTTACCAAAAGACTAAACTGGTCATTTAAAGATCCTTCAAAATTTGAGGGAACCCTGGAAGAGAAACTGGAGCAAACACGAAAGGTTCGGGAGGAAATACGCACTGCCATTACTACATTTATAGAAAATGCAGAGAAGGGTAATTACAAATTTTCGTGAGGAAATACGTTGCTGAATTTATCGGAACATTTGCGCTTGTGTTTTGTGGAACGGGTGCTGTCATTATTAATGAAGAAACCAATGGTGCAATAGGTCATGTTGGTATAGCGATCACTTTCGGATTGATTGTGCTCACCATGATTTATACATTTGGAGAAACTTCAGGTGCGCATATCAATCCTGCAGTCACCATAGCCTTCTTCCTCACGGGTAGGTTTAGAAAGGGTGAAGTATTTCAATATATATTCAGTCAACTTGCGGGCGCTTTTCTTGCCACCTTTATTTTAAAATTTCTTTTCCAGGCAAATAATGACTTGGGGGCAACTGTTCCTGCAGGAAGTTCTATGCAATCATTTGTGCTTGAATTTATACTTACTTATCTTTTAATGCTGGTTATCATCCAGGTTTCGAGTGGCCCCAAGGAGATAGGAGTGATGGCCGGGATTGCTATAGGCGCTACAGTATTGTTGGAGGCGATGTTTGCCGGACCAATATGCGGAGCATCTATGAATCCGGCAAGATCCATAGCACCCGCGGTTGTATCTGGTCAATTAAACAGCGTGTGGATTTATATTTTTGCGCCAATAGGTGGAGCAACCTGCTCGGTTATTACCTGGAAAATGGTGTTTTCAGCTAAGTGAAAAGGAACCCTGGTATTTATAGAGCTGTTGATTTTTCAAGCGGTCTGGAGAAAGTGATGAACAGTATCAGTTGAGTCTAATGAATGTTGGTAAGTAATGCTGCTGTTCATGCAAAATTAATTTTGCTGAAACCTTCCGGTAATATCAGAACGCAACTTTTGCGAAAAATATACCGAATGAAAAAAGACACTACTTCCTTTCAAAAGAAATTGAAATCGTATTCTGTGATGGCCGGCTCAATGCTCACCATTTCCCAGCTTGCTGATGCGCAAATCATTCACCATAATATTTCAGACACCACCTTCGTCGATAATGAAACGGGTTTGTCTTTCGACCTGAACAATGATGGAACAACAGATTATACTTTTTTCCTGTTAAAGAGTGGTTCTGCTCCAGGTGTAAATAACCTGGTAGAGGGATTCGGATCTAATGTTAATTATGAAATTGCCGGCACTGTTGGTGCGGCCAGTTATGTTTATCCTGTTGCCATACAGCCGGGAGAAAAAATTGGTGCCGATCTTGAATGGCATGGCTACGGTTCTCTTTTCTGGGTGTTCGGGCAACACTATTCTTCAGGTGCGGGAACTCCACTGCAGCATGGCAACTGGCTCGGACAGACAGATAAATTTGCCGGACTTAGAATCGAACTTGATGGCCATAAATATTATGGATGGGCGCGCATGACAGTAGACAGTCTTGCAAACCAATTTACTTTTAAGGATTATGCAATGCAATCTATAGCTGATTCATCAATCATTGCAGGAGATACAGATATTATCAGTGGTGTGCCAAATGTTATTGTTGAAAATCGAATCAATATTGTTGCTTTTGAAAAAAACGTAATTATAAATGTAGTGGGCAACCAGGATAATGAACTGATGATTAGTGTAATTAATATGCTTGGCGGGGTAGTGCAAAGAATAAAGACGAGGGAAAACCAGGTGCAACTTCACCTCACAGAGCTTCCTGACGGTATTTACCTGGTAGCCGTAGAAACAGGAGGGATGGTAAAAACAAAAAAGATTTCAATCAGGTAGTTTTTGCGTCCATTTTTGTGCCAGCAAAGTGGAAAGGAAGGAGCAGCGATGAGTTGCTCTTTTTTTATGTGTTCCCTTCAATGAATGATCGTGGTTAACCGGGGAATATCCGCTACCCCAACAATTAATGCAAATGAAACTGCATTTTAACACCCTCTTTATATCACCCGGCTATTTTTGAAAAAAAGATCATGATCAATGTGTTATTTGTAGATCCTGATAACGGATCGCGAAGCAGAATGGCTGCAGCATTTTTGCGTTCGATGGCTGCTTCACAATTCGGAGTCTTTAGTGCCGGAATCAGGTCAGGCCATCGGAATTCATTCGCGGAGGAAGTAATGCGTGAAAACGGAATGGATATTTCTTCCGATGATTCAAGGGACATCACGTATTTTATCCGCCAGAATTTTTCATTTCATTATATCATTGTCATGTGTAATGAAATTGAATTGCAGCAATGTCATCTTTTCCCCTCCTCTTTTGCACGCCTCCATTGGATGTTTGATGATCCTAAGAAATTTGAAGGGCCTGATCAAAGCATTACTGAACAATACCGTGAACAACGGGACCTGATTAAGAAGGTGGTAAAGCGCTTTGTGAAAGAAATTGAAAGCGGACATTCACACACCATTGCGGATTTAAATTTTGAGCCAGCCATCCGCTAAAAAATCTTGTTTCCGGGCGTGCCCGAAGTGCCAGGATTCTTGTTATTAAAATTTTTGCACTCTTCGACTCAGCTCATGGAACACTTTCACTTTTTTATTTTTAGCTCACGGATTTTACAGATTAGGCAGATTAAAAAATGTGATGCACCTGCTAAACGTGCATGATCTGCTTGCACTATTTTTTTGTTTTTCTTGCATATGTTACTTTGATTTTATACTTGCAGATTTCGCTTATTAAAATTCAAC
The DNA here is from genome assembly GCA_039919825.1 of Chitinophagales bacterium. Lineage (GTDB taxonomy): Bacteria > Bacteroidota > Bacteroidia > Chitinophagales > UBA10324 > JACCZZ01. The sequence goes on from JBDSEW010000421.1 coordinate 6,659, forward strand.
CGTTCTGATAAAAAAAGCGGAGCGCTATAAGGCGCCCCGCTTTAAATTTGATGAGTACTAACTATTGGCTTATTTGGTAATCACTAACTGGTGCGACAAAACATCCTTGCCGTCATAAATATTTACATAGTACATTCCGCTGTTCATCTTTTTCAGGTCAATTAGGCGTGTAATGGTTCCATCAACTGTAACATTATCCATGCGGTCAACAACTTGACCGAGTGAATTTACAAGTGTGATGTTGATGACCTTTGAAGTGCTGGAAGTAATTTCAATACTTACATTGTCTTTTGCAGGATTCGGGAAGATGTTAATTCCCTTAACAGCCAACTCTTCGGCTTCCATTCCAAGACGCAATGTAGTGGTGAAGGTGAGAATAGCTGTATAGGAAGAATTGTTTCCACCGCCGCACTCGCTCCTTACACGGTAATCGTAAGAAGTGTTGGCAGTAAGTCCGCTGATGACAACACTGGTTGCTGCAGTGTTTACAGTTGTCCAGGTAATGGTTCCTGTTTTGCGATATTGCAGATTGTAAGTGGTTGCATTGCAGGTACCTTTCCAGCTAAGTCTTGCAGTAGTGGAAGTGATGCTTTCGGCAGTTGGATTCAGAGGCTGTGCACATCCATTGGTAGTGCTTTCTGTTTTTTGAACGTATTTGCTTTTTCCTCCACCAGGGCAAACAGTTGCAATTGACAAATCGTAGGAAGTATTGGGTACCAGAGCATGGAATGTGAAAGAGGTGCCAAAAATAAATCCTGGGATGTTAGTCCAATCTGTAACACCTGTTACTCTGTAACGAAGTTTATAAGATTCGGCAACATCAACTGCATTCCAGGTCATGTTCATCGAACAAGCTGTTTTATCATTAATAGTTACATTGGTTGGCTTTGGAATTTTTGTTGTAGCAACCACATAAGAAGCACTTTTGCTGCATGATCCTGAACTAACAGTAACTGTATAAGTAGCAGGTGATAATCCGGTAATATCCTGTGTAGTGGCACCATTTGACCATGAATAGGTAAAAGGAGCGACACCACCTGATACGGAAAGATCAATAGCACCAGTATTTGGGCAGGTAGCTTTAGTTATTACGGAAGTGAGGGTTGGGGCAAGGTTAATAGCTACACTGGTGGCATAAACTGTATTGTTAGGATCGAAGTTCGCCCAAACTTTTGTCCAGTCACTGCTGCCGAATGCACCTACATAACTATCTGATGTAAAGAACGGATTAGTAAGACGTGAATTTGAAAAACTCGCACCAGATAAAGCGGGTGAACCAGCTTGCGGTAGAAAATTCGGATTTGTCAGGTTGAAAGCATCGATAAGGTTGATACTGCTATTGTTTACATAGGTAGCATTTCCACCCTGTGAAATAAAATAGCTGTTAATATCAAAAGTACTTCCGGCATTTACCGCAAGATTCGTAGTGTTTCCTGATAAGTAATTATTTTGAAACTGGAGATTGTTAGCAGCAGCATTGGCTTCTGTAGAAGTTCCATCAATCAGCAGTCCAACAGGCCATCCCATGATCAGCGAATTGTAAACAGACAGGGAAGAATTTCTTCTTACATGTTCACCACGTTTAAAGTTGGCATTAAAAGAAGATGCAAGAGTTTCCAAAGGACCAATGATCGTCATGTTGGAAAACACAGGCAAAGTGCCTGGAGTATTTGCGGTACCGGTTGCATCATTGTCTGATTCAAAGCCGTTAGAACCGGAAATGTCTGCAACGTTCGGATCGCGAAGTGTTACACCATATTGAATTTTACCACGGAATCCATTGTCAGTATCAAAATCATCATCTATAGCACGAATAGCGATCAGGTGTTTGCAATTTACAGTGCCGCCAAACCATTCGTAGGAATCATCACCGGAATAACTTACCTGTACATAATCTACAGTAGTACCTGCACCAACTCCACCCATGGTTAATCCATTGATTTCATTGTTGGGTTGAAAAGCTATGCCTGGAAATTCGATTCTCACATAACGAAGAATTCCTGAGTTGTCATTATCATCAGGAGTTAATCCGCCGCCATAAGTTGCGTTGCCTTCGCCATCATCCACACCACCTTCAATAATGGCTTCTCCGCCAGGTTGATTAATGGATGCTTTTCCTAAAATGATGATACCGCCCCAGTCACCATAGGTACGTGATCCAACCGGTTGTTCAGAAGTGAAGACAATAGGCTGGCAGGGTAAACCATCAGCAATTAATTTGGCACCTCGTGTAATGATAAGTGCTCCTTTCGTTGATTTTTCACCGAGAATTAACGTGCCCGGTTGAATAGTCAGCGTTGCATTGTTGTTGACATACACAAAGCCACTTAATCGATAAGTGTTGTTGCTTGTCCATGTTTGATTGGAAGTAATGTACCCGGAAACGGTAATGGTAGAACCGAATACCTGGGTAAATCCTGCGAGCAGGATCACTGCAAATGTTAGAAGTTGCTTCATGTGAAAATGTTTTTTGGTTATGGCCGCAAAAGTATCCGCAGGTTGTTACGCCATCGTCATTCCCATATTACCATTGGATGATGATAACTTTAACGGAGCGTAAAGAATACATTTTGCGCACATTACCCGTAGAGACGCCACGCCTGGCGTCTATCAGAAGAAAACAAAGTTTCCTGTTATCCACGATTTTATAAACCTATTTTTTCCTGGCAGTAGTAAATGCAACCAATTCCTCGAGCGATCTGCGGGAAGCAGAATCAGGAAAGGAGGTGAGCAGTTGCAATGCCTCATCTTTATAGCTGTTCATTTTTACAGCGGCGTATTCAATACCACCTGAATGCAGTACCATATCAATTATTTGACTCACCTTTTCTTTATTATCGTGATGGTTTTTTATAGTGTTGATCACTTTTCTCCGATCGGAGTTAGAAGCATGATTCAACAAGTAAATTACCGGCAGTGTCATTTTCTTTTCTTTGATGTCAATACCTTTTGGTTTGCCGGTATCCTCTGTGCTGTAATCGAGCAGGTCATCTTTAATCTGGAAAGCGATCCCGATTTTTTCACCGAACAACTTCATTTTCGATACCTCCTCTGCCGATACACCTGCCGATGCTGCACCACAGGCACAGGCAGATGAGATCAGCGTAGCGGTTTTCTGCCGGATGATTTCAAAATAAACTTCTTCGCTGATGTTGAGCTTCCGTGTTTTTTCTATCTGTAAAAGTTCACCCTCGCTCATTTCCCGTACTGCATCAGATACCAGTTCGAGCATATTAAAATCTTTGTTCGAAATGGAGAGTAATAAGCCCTTCGAAAGCAGATAGTCCCCTACCAGTACAGCAATTTTATTTTTCCACAAGGCATTGATGGAAAAAAAACCACGGCGTTCATAAGAGTCATCAACTACATCATCATGAACCAGCGTTGCAGTATGTAGCAATTCAATAAGCGCCGCGGCACGATATGTTTTCTCCGTGATATCCCCAAACATCTTCGCCGACAAAAACACAAACATGGGCCGTACCTGTTTGCCTTTGCTTTTTACAATATAACGTGTAATGGCATCCAGCAACGGTGTGTTGCTTTTCATGGAGTCACGGAACTTCTGTTCAAAGAGTTCCAACTCTTTTGCAATCGGTGCCTTGATATGATCTAATGAAATCGACATTTCGCAAGCGTGAAAATAAAAGATTTCCGGTGATACTCAGAAGTCCTTAATCTTCAGTCTTGCAATCTTCTCAGCCAGTCCTCTACAGGTACTCCTGATAACTGATACCGCACACCTGACGCCTCGTTAACATATCATTTACACCAACCATTAAATCCCTTCTCTAACTTTCGCATTCATAATTGCAGGATGATGAGTGAAGGATTGCTTGCCAGGATTAATCACAAACGAATAGAGAAAGAAAATTTATTTTTCTTATTTCTTCGCAGAGTCAGTTTGCCGCTATCGAGGATCGCTTTTTTTATAGTCTTTTTCTGGTTTGGAATTCTGAAAATGATGGAACTGAGCCCTGCGCATGCTGTGGTGCATACCATCTATGAATATACCGCCTGGTTTATTCCGTGGAATGTTTTCATCATTTTATTTGGCGGCTATGAATGCCTCATCGGAATAATTCTGCTGTTTCCCGGAAAAGAAAAGTGGGCGCTATATATGCTTATCCCGCATGCGGTCACCACATTTGCCCCGCTGGTGCTGTTACCGGGATTGGTTTGGAAAAGTTTTATGGTACCGAATCTCATTGGTCAGTACATCATCAAAAACCTGGTCATAATCTCTCTCGCCATTTTTATTGCTTCGTTTGAATCTGAGCACCGTGCAAACAGAAGGCTACTGGAAAAAGAACTTTCTTCTTTGTTTACTAAATAACTGCTTCTTGATTTTTTTTAAAGGCAGCTGCACCCTGTAGCTGATCATACCAGTCAAGGCCATATTTCCTGATCAATGCATCTTTTACAAACTGGTATACTGATACACCCAGTTCTTTTCCGTTTTTACATGCAGGAGAACAAACTTCCCACTTATTATAGTTTACCGCATCATAGTCTTTGTGCCTGGTAACACGAACAGGGTAGAGATGGCAAGAGATTGGTTTTTTGAAATCAACCTTTCCTTCATAATACGCTTTCTCTATTGCACATTTTGCAATACCACTGTCGAAAAATACATAGGCACATTGTTCCATACCTCTCACCAGCGGAGTAACAAAATCACCTTCACTGTCGATGAGCCACTTGCCGAATTTCTCCACTGATTCAATACCTTCGGCAGTCATGTAGGGTTTCACGGATTCATAAATCTCTTCCAGCACTGCTGTTTCTTCGTAATCCAGCGGTGCACCCGAATCACCGGCAACACAGCAGGCCCCTTTACATTTATCGAGTGCGCAAACAAATTCTTTGTCCAGCAGGTCGTCAGAAACGATCGTGTTATTGATGAGAATCACGGAGCAAATGTAAAGCGTAAAAGGTTATACCGGGTTATGGCTTGCTTAGGGGTTATAATATATGTTTCTCACAAAGCGAAAGCTCATTGAAAGATTGCGCCTTAGTTGTCTTTATAGCAAAAAAAACAATAGCTGCAAAGGCGCAAAGACACAAAGAAGAATTGGGCCTTAGCGCCTTCGTAGCAAAAAAAGAATGCTACAAAGCACTAAGACAAAGAATGATTGCGCCTTAAGGTCTTTGTTGCAAAAAACAATAGCTTCAAAGGTGAAGAGTGCAAAGAAAAATTTAATAAGCAACTTTGTAATAAGTCATTGGTCATCTTTTTTTCTGGAAAGGTGCAAAATTCGCGAAGGGTTACGTCTCCGAGACTTTTCTTTGCGGGCTTTGGAGGGTGTAAACCTGGATTTGTCTGATTACTATCTTCGGAAAAAACGAAAGCCACCGACAATACTGTTTTTCCTGATAAGAATCATACGCTTTTAGAGCGTTCGTACCGCAACTTAAATTTTCCGGTCAGGGAACGCTTTATTAATTGCTTCCGTAACAGAATGTACTCTCAGTTTTTCATACATGCGTTTGATATAGGTACGTATTGTTTCCAGCGTCACTTTTAATTCTGAAGCAATCATTTTGTAACTGTAACCATTTACAAGCAGCTGCAATACCTGTTGTTCACGATGTGTCAATTTATCTATCTCTTCACTTCTTGCCGGTTGTCGTGGGAAAAGTTGTAATACCTTACGTGCAATGGAGGAAGTCATGGGAGCACCACCTTCCACGATGTCACGGATAGCATCCAGGATTCTTGCAGGCGGCGTTTTTTTCAGCAGGTAACCTGTTGCTCCGGCACAAATGGCTTCAAACACGCGGTCATTGTCTTCAAATACCGTCAGCATAAGCACGTTCACTTCCGGAAATTTTTTCCGGATGATTTTCAACCCTTCTATGCCATTTACACCGGCCATTTCAATATCCATCAGCACTACATTAGGTTTCAGCACATCTACTTGTGCTTCTACTTCATTGCAGTTTTCATAGGCAGCGCTGAGTTCGAAACCTTCAGCGTTAGTGATCAGTGATGACAGGCTTTCCCGCAGGAAATTATTGTCTTCATAAATAATAACATTTATTGGCATGGGAGAAGGGTTTGTGGTGATAATCTGCAAATGTACTATTGAATGAAGAATCCTGCGGTCACATCTTCATGGTACAAGGGGCATTTCCAAACGAACGGTAGTGCCCATGCTTATCTCAGATGAAATGTGTAATGTTCCTCCTATGGATTTCGCGCGATCGTTCATGTTTACTAACCCATTCCCCGAACGGAGTTTTTCCACTTCAAATCCTCGTCCGTCATCTTTAATCGTCATGATCATTTTTCCATTTTCTTTTGACAAGCGGATCAGAGCATTGGCTGCCTTTGAATATTTCGCCACATTGTTAACTGCTTCTTTAAAAATCAGGTAAAAGTCTTTTCGCTTTTCCATCGGGATGATGATGTCTTTTACTTCTTCATCAAGTATAATGGCTACCTCAATGTTGCAGGCTTCGAGGATATCCGATGAATATTCACGCATACGGATCAGGATGTTACTGAGCTTATCATTGTTGGGATTCACTGACCAAACGATCACACTCATCAGCTCCATAGCTTCTTTAGAGGCCGTGCTGATAGTTTCAAACAACTCTTCTTCTTTACTCTGATGATCCCCACCATCTTTTGCCATCTGGCTCATGAGAGAGATACTACTGAGTGTTGAACCAATATCATCGTGGAGGTCTCTTGCAATTTTGCTACGGATAGAAAAAACTTTTTTGATCTGGTTGATGCGGTATTTATAAAGGGCATATAATGCGGATCCGATCGCAATTACACAGAGTGCATAGAACCACCAGGTTTTCCACCAGGGCGGTGTTATAGTAATATCCAAAGTTGCGCCCGCATTGTTCCAAACACCATGATTGTTTGCTCCCTTTACCCTAAAAATATAGTGATCAGGAGCGATGTTGGTGTAGGTAGCCGTTCTGTTGTTTCCTGCCAGCACCCAATCCTTGTCGATGCCGACCAATTGATAGGCATAAATATTCTCACGCGCATTTTCGTAGTTGAGTGCAGAGAAATCAATGCTGAAAAAATTCTGATCATAGTTCAACTGCATTTTACCGAAACTGAGAAAACCAGCCTTCAGCTTTTCATTGACTCCGCTAAGTATCGATTTGTTAAAAAGTTTAAAATCTGTGATGGTGATTGGCGGAATGGTTGTATTGATCGTGATGCTGTCAGGATAAAATGATTGAAATCCTTTTTCACTGCCGAAATACAGGCGGCCGTCTTTTGCACTGTAGCAGGTAGTTTCTGTGAAATGATTGCTGTTCAAACCATTTTGAGCGGTATATTTTTTACAGTCATCATTTGCAGGATTGAATTTACAGATGCCCTGTTCTGAACTGATCCAGAGATTTTTTTCATGATCTTCCAGGATGGCCATTATCGACAGGTTGTTTCCGGCAGAAGGAAAGCTTTGAAACAACTCGGCTTTCGGATCGAAAGATACCAGCCCCTGTTGTGTTCCGAGCCACAGTAAGTGGTAATCATTGCTTTCATGGATGAAGCTGATTCTGGAACTGGTAAGGCCATTTTGTTTCTTATAAATGGTAGGTGCATTGTTGTAAATATTTATAGAAACCAGACCTTCATCAGTTGCAACCCAAACAATACCGGCTTCAGTTGCTTTCAGATGACGGATCATATATGCAGGGTTCATCTCGTCTGAAATTTTATTCCAGAATGCCCTGTCACAAGCACCCGACGCGGGGTCGTACCGGCTGATACCTTTGCCCGTTCCAATCCAGATTTTTCCATCAGCATCTTCTGTTAAGCAAATAACTGTACTGCTTACAAGAGACGGGGTGAGTGGTGTATTCAGTAAGTGTTTCAAAACTGGCGTGTAACCTTCCTGACGAATAAATTTTTTCCGCTCTGCCGCTTCAAGAATAAATACTCCAAAGCTTGTTCCGGCGTAAACGTCACCGCAATTGGCAATCAGCAATGTAGTGACATAAATTTTACGATCCGGTGGATGATTCTTATCTGCCAATTCCAGTTTACGAACTTTCTGGTCAATACTGATTATCGCATAAAGTGTATCGATATCAGATGTGCCAACCCACAACGTTTTATCATCATCTTCTGCGATTCCGCTGATGTTTTCCATTTGAAAACCAGTGGCAGGTGATTTCTGGATGGAAAACTTTTCCTGTAAGGGATTCCATTGGGAAACACCGGAAGCCGTACCTATCCAAATGCTTTTATCGTTGCATTCAAACACAGAAAACACCGCATTATCAGATAAGCTCCTGCTATTGGCAGGATTGTGGAAATAGTTAACCAGGTTTTTGATCTGCAGATCCTTTGTGAGGTTAAAACGATACAATCCCTTTTCAAAAGTGGACAGCCAGCAGTTGTGCTGCCCGTCAATGTAAAACATGCTAGTGGATTTGATAGCACCGCGTGTTGCTTTGCTAATGGAGGGAAAAAAATGTCTGAACCTGAAATTGCCACTCAAAACTTCTTCTGCAGTGAGAAGATCAACCATGCCAAACTGCGAAATCAGCCAGGTATTATCTTCCTTGTCACAGAATATTTTGTACACTTTATTAACAGCAATGGAAGTTTCATCTAACGGATCATTCTTAAAATGCTTAAACGAAACTTTTCCATTGGTACCGGCTCGTAAAAGCATAACATTTAACCCGTTATCCGTCCCGATAAGACCATTGCCTGCAAGATCGAAACAAATGGAAAACACAATGTTGTTCGAAAGACTGGTCGCATCATTTGAATCATATTTGTAATTGGTAAAATGGTATGATCTTGCTCCATCGGTCAGTTGAACAGTTATTTTAGATAGCCCACCGTTCATCGTACCAATCCATAAATTGCCTGCAGGATCTTCCGCTATGGAAAGCACCTCGTTATCCGGCAGCGAATTGGTATTTGTGGGATCATATTCGAAGCGCTCAAAATCATTGGTGAGTGCATTAAACCTGTTTAAGCCATG
>JBDSEW010000475.1:0-4569 GCA_039919825.1 Chitinophagales bacterium
ATATATTAATCCGGATGATAAATAAGTCAATTTCAATAAACTTAAAACTGTACCTATCTCATTGTAATTCCAACAGCTAAGCAAAAATGTTTAAAATTTCAAGAGGCTGTCTCAAAAGGTCCGTAGGAGCCGTCATGCCGAATTATTTTCCGAAGGATCCTGGGGCGGCATCTGCTCTCTTTGAGGAACAGATCCTGCCCACAAGATCCTTCGGAAAACAAGTTCAGGATGACTTCAACACTTTTGAGACAACCTCTTTTCTTTTCCGGATTCCTTTTGACCGTCGTTATATTTTCAACTACTACTCTCCTGCTTTTACAAATTTCCCGGTCCATTCTTGTTCACCAGACCAAAGTTTAAGGTAGTAGATACCGTTGGTAAGTTTGTTTACCGGTATTTTAAGCGAATGGTGCAAATCAAAATAGTCATTCGAGTAAACCTTATTTGCATTTGCATCAAATATGTCAACCCGGCACTTATTTAAATTATTCACTTCGAGGAACACTACATCCGTTGCAGGGTTGGGATGTAACTGCAGTTGCCTTGCCTCATTAACCTGAGAGGTAATACCGGTGATATTACTGATATCAATGGTCCAGATGCTTCTCGCAAAGGTGCCTGCAATCAAGCTATTGGTGGAAGGATTCCATTCGATATCATAAACAGCAAACATCGGCATATTGATACCAAGCCTGTTCCAGCTAATACCGCCATTTTCAGTATAATAGACTCCACCGTCTGTTGCAGCAAATATTTTTTCTTCATTCCCTGGCAACACCAGCAAATCATTCACTGCCCATTGTGGCAAATCACCTGATAAATCGCTCCAGTTCTGACCATTGTTCAGGCTCTTGTGAATGTGTGGAATAAAATCATTGTCCTTATAACCACTGTGCGTTACGTAGACCGTATTTGCCTGATTGGGAGACGCATGAACTGATGTAACATAACGATCAGGTAATGTGGAAGTAACATTGCTCCATGTGCTTCCATTTACCGATGACCAAACATTTCCATCACTTGTTCCGGCGTATAAATAGTTTTCATTTAACGCTGATTGTGAAATAGTAGTAATCACATGAAAACGATCGCCGTAGATCACTCCATCAGTAAGGTCAGAACTAATTGGGAACCAGGATCCGCCCGGGGCACTTGTTCTTTTATACACGCGGTAAGTTCCGGAGAAAAAAATGGTGTTGTTCAATGGTGAAATTATATAGGGCATGTCCCAGCTTCTGCGATCGTCGTCATCCATTCCGGAAGTGAAATCATTGTAACTCAGTCCACCACTGTTGGTATAGGACAAACCACCGTTTTGTGTTTCTACATAAAAAACGTCGCTGTTACCTGGATCAAAGATTGGCTTGAATCCATCGCCTCCGTAAATTCGTGGCCATGAATTGATGAGTGCTGCATTTCCTCCCGTTGTACCATTGTCCTGTGCTCCGCCAAAAGCCTGTGCGGGATTGTGGGGGTTGAAAGTAACACGGTAAAATTGTGTGTTAGGAATATTCTCCGCATCGCTCCAGGAAACACAATTATCCGTGGTCTTGTACATTCCACCATCTGTACAATAATAAAATGTACTTCCATTTACAAAATCAATGTAATGACCATCGGCATGCACTTCATACGTCCACCAGGGAGGTGTTGCGGGTGACCAGCTGCTGCCACCGTTGGTTGATCTTTGGAGGTCAACACCCGGAACATAAATTTCATTATCGTTGAGCGGGTTTACAAATATTTTACCGAAGTACCATCCCTGTGCTCCAAAAAGGTCATTGTCAAAATTACCGGTTGCATTGCTCCAGGATGATCCTGCATTGGTAGTTTTATAAACGCCCTGCAAAACATAAGTAGAGTCTACAACCATCGCATACAGCTTATCAGGATTTTGAAGTGAGATGGCAAGGCCGATCCTGCTTGTACTGAATGCAGGCAACCCGCTGCTCAGCATTGTCCAGTTGTTGCCGCTGTCAGTTGACTTATAAATGTGCGCATCCGGCCCATATACTAAGCTTGTTTGGTTATTCCTGATTCTGTTCCAGCTGGCGGCATACAGTATTTGAGGGTTTGATGGGTTGATCACCAAATCAATAATTCCTGCATCTTCATCCACAAAAAGTTTTTGGCTCCAGTTTAATCCACCGTCTGTAGATTTATAAAGACCACGATCAGCACTTTCAAAAAAAGGAATGCCCATGGTAGCTGCATAAATGGTATTTGAATTAGAAGGATCCACAATTATTTTGGAAACAATACTTTGCGCTGCCAAACCCATGTGTGTCCAGTTGATACCACCATCTGTACTCTTGTAAACACCGTCGCCAATAAAAGGATAGCCACTGATGTTAAGGTCGCCTGTTCCGACCCAAATGGTTTGGTGATCAGAGGGATCAATCGTGATGGCTCCGATTGCAAGATAGGGTTGTGCATCAAAAATGGGACTCCAGGTAGCTCCACCATCAGTAGTTTTAAAGACGCCACCCGAAGCGTTACCTATGTACATTACATTTGAATTACCCGGTTCAATGGCAGAGCAGTTAATTCTTCCCCCAATATTTCCTGGCCCTTCCACTATCCAAATCTCCTCTTCTCTTGTATTATTCATTCTGGCGATTGCATCTTTCATGACTGCTTCATAAGCCGTTGGATCAACGTATGCATCCGGATAAGATCGCAGCAAAAAAAAATCTTCATTCGCTTCCTTATCTCCTTCCTGCGCCTCGCGCTTCCATTGGTCAAAATTTGGTTTCTGATTGAATGTCCGCAGGTTTTTATTCAGTAAAAATCCCATGCTGATAGAAAGCAGTAAACAACTGGTGATAAAAATATTTTTTCTCATTGGTGGAAATTTATTGGTAAGAGTTTAAAAATACAATTTTGATGGGATAGTTCTTCGCAGGTAACATTGAATACATAAGTTTACTTTTATGATTTCCGCTACTCAATTTCTTTATTACTGTCTTTACTTTTTACCATGAAAAGTTCAGAATTGAGAGCAAATGCGCATCAGTTAGTGGATTGGATGGCTGATTACCTGGATCAGGTGCAACAATATCCGGTAAAGCCTCCGATCTGTCCGGGTGAGATCAAAAAACAATTACCTGTTGAAGCGCCTTTAAGTCCTATTGCCTTTTCAGAAATTTTTGATGATTTTAAGAATATTATTGTTCCGGGAATGACGCACTGGCAGCATCCGCAATTCTTTGCTTACTTCCCTACCGGAGCCAGTGAGCCTTCTATTCTCGCGGAAATGCTGACTGCGACACTTGGAGCGCAGTGCATGATCTGGCTTACTTCTCCGGCTGCGGAAGAACTGGAAGAACGCATGATGGAATGGCTGCGCGATATGAAAGGGTTGCCTAAAAACTTTACCGGAGTAATTCAGGATAGCAGTTCTTCTGCAACGTTGGTGGCCCTGCTTACTGCAAGAGAACACAAAACAAATTATGCGATCAATAAAAGCGGATTCAGCCACCACAAAAAATTCCGGGTTTATGCTTCCTCACAGGCACATTCATCCGTAGATAAAGGGGTAAAGATTGGTGGCTTTGGAATTGACAACCTGGTGAAGATTGAAACTGATGAAAACTTTGCAATGATTCCTTCAGCACTTGAAAAAGTGATTGTGGAAGATATTTCCAACGGCTTTGTTCCGTTGTGCGTGGTCTCAACAATTGGAACTACCAGTTCTACAGCGATAGATCCCATTGAACAGATTGGAATCATTTGCCAGAAATACGGATGCTGGCATCACATCGATGCATCCTATGCAGGCACAGCACTGCTGCTGCCGGAGATGAGCTGGATGAGCCAGGGGGTCGAACTCGCTGATAGTTATGTTTTCAATCCACACAAATGGATGTTTACCAATTTTGATTGCTCCGCCTATTTTGTGAAGGACAAAGCAGCACTCGTCAATACCTTCAGCATACTTCCTGAATATTTAAAAACTCCGGAAGATAAATTGGTGAATAACTATCGCGACTGGGGCATTCCGCTTGGAAGAAGATTCCGTGCATTGAAGCTCTGGTTTGTGATCAGGAGCTATGGATTATCAGGACTACAGGAAAAAATCCGTAAGCATATTGAATTTGGACAATGGCTGAAAAATGAAATTGCAGCAGATCCACTATTTGAAATTATGGCACCTGTACCTTTGAATCTTGTTTGCTTCAGGTTACGGCCTGCAGGAATTACAGACGAAGCAACACTTGAAAGAATAAATAAAGCTTTGCTGGAGAAGCTAAATGCAAGCGGGAAAATCCTGTTGACGCAAACCAAACTGAATGAGCGTTACGTGATCAGGTTTGTTGCAGGACAAACACATACTACATTTAAAAATGTGGAAGATGGCTGGGGAATGGTTAAGTTGGTTGCAAAGGAATTACTGGTTGATCTTAAAGCAAAAAACCCGGACCAGTTTTGAAATGATCCTGAAATTTTAATTTGGCGCTCTAACCCTTCGACAGGCTCAGGGTGACAGGCTCAGGGTAACAGGCTCAGGGTGACAGGCACGCGAAGGTCATGTTGAGCAATTTAGCCATGCTGCAATTCATAAAAAAG
>JBDSEW010000463.1:0-6784 GCA_039919825.1 Chitinophagales bacterium
TTTATTTCCCATGGAATCAACCTCCGAATTTTTTCAGACGATATTGGATTCAAGAAAACTGATCCAGGTCGGAGGAATATTTCTGCTGATGATTATAATTTACCTGGAGACGGGTGTGTTCTTCGGATTCTTTCTTCCCGGAGATGTATTACTTTTTACTGCAGGCATTTTATCCGGCACCAGGGACCTTGACGTATCAATTTTAATATTGCTTCCGGCAGTAATTGTAGCCGCCACTGCCGGAAATTTTACCGGGTATTTCTTTGGTAAATGGGCAGGAAAAAAACTGTACCTGCGGAAGGATTCCTTTTTCTTCCGAAAGAGCCACCTGGAGAAAGCACGGCTATTTTTTAAAAAATACGGTGCAGGTTCATTGATCATAGGACGCTTCCTTCCCATGGTGAGAACTTTCATACCCATCTTTGCAGGTGCGACTGTACTTGACCTGAAAAAATTTGCACTCTTTAATTTTATCGGAGCGGTATTATGGACCTGCACACTTGTTCCGCTGGGTTATTTTTTTGGCAGGCAATATCCTGAGATCATTGATTATATAGAATACATTATTCTCGGCTTTCTGGTGTTGACCTCATTGATTCTTTTGCGGGAATATTTTAAGCTCCGGAGTCCTAAAAAAAGAACGCCCGCTGTAAAAAAAAGATCAGCCAGTAGAAAAAGAGTAAAACCCGCGCATTAGATTCCTCCGGCACATTTTTACATTTCATTGCGAATTGTTCACGGTCAAGGCAAGTTCCCGGGATTCATGGCACTTGCCATTCCTGAATTCAGACTATTCAACAATGAAAGAACAAGGAGAAAAACTCAAAACTTAAAATACACAAACAACCGCCCAAAGTTTTTGCTGTCATTTTCAATCCTGTGATACATCGGTTTGATATGTGGCTGCTGTAAAAAACGCTCAACTTTTTTGCGCAATTGTCCGCTGCCTTTTCCTGGAATGATTTCTACTTCCCGGATTTTTTTATCGATGGCATCATCAAAAGCTTTTTGCAATGCTTTATCAATGGCAGCGCTGTTGTTATAAATATTGTGGAGGTCGAGTTTGATGCGAGCCATGTAGTTGTATCAATTAATTACTGTCGATTATAAATTCCAGGTAATTCTCTGTATTCACCGTTTCAAATTCATGCTGAGGATATGTTTCGGCAAACGTTTTTGGCTTTTTCACCTTTACGGTTGCATTCCATTTTATTTCATACGCATGCAAGGTACCACCATAGTCTTCGAGGTAATCTATTTCTGCGCCATGTATGGTCCGCCAGAAATAGTTGTTGCTATATTGGTTGCGATATGCATTGTATTTTAAGCGTTCAGCCACTATGAAATTTTCCCAGAGTGGGCCTTTGTCTTGTCGTAGTGCCGGCACATTAAAATTATTGATGATGGCATTTCGAATACCAACATCCCAAAAGTATATTTTACGCGCCTTTTTTAATTCGTTGCGAAGATTCCTGCTAAAGGCTGTAAGACGAAATATTACAAAGGCCTGTTCCAGGTAGGTTATATATTTTTCTACCGTTACGTTGTCTGTTCCGCAAACTTGCGCCAGTTCATTGTAAGATACTTCGTTACCTGCCTGTAGTGCTAATGCCTGCACTAATTTTTCTACTAACTGTGGTTTCCTGATTTGCTGATAACTTAGAATGTCTTTATACAGGTAGCTGTTGGCAATCAGCTTTAAGTTTTCAATTTCATTACCGGGATGATTGACTACTTCCGGATAAAAACCATATTGCATCCGATAATGCAGCAAGCGTTTTTCTTCGAGAAAATGACCGTTGTGTTTTATCAATTCACTTGTGCTGAAAGGAAATAAATGATATTCGTATTTGCGGCCTGTTAGTGGCTCATTTAATTGATTGGCCAGTTCAAAAGAAGAAGAACCCGTTGCTATTACCTGCACATCTTTAATAGTATCAGTAACTAATTTAAGTACATTTCCTATCGATTCAATTTTTTGTGCTTCATCAATTATCACCAATTTATAATTACCAAATAAGGCTTTCAATTGGGTAGAAGTGATATCGGTAAGTTCTTTGCGAATATCAGCTTCATCACCATTCAGCCAAAGAACCGGCATATTGAGTGGCTCAACAATTTGCTGCACAAGGGTGGTTTTCCCAACTTGTCTGGGCCCGTAGATAATTACAACCTTACCTTTAAAAAGATGCTGAATAACTGGTTGCTGTATGGCCCTTTTTATCATATTTTACAATTATGATTGTAAAAATAGGCGATATTTTACAGTTATGAATGTAAATCATTGAATTCATTTCAAAAGAAAAATCAGCAAATGGCTGCTTCACCACCAAAATTGATACATTCCTGCACATTCCTTCACATTCCTTCACATTCCTTCCCAATTCGTCCCCTCTTTCCCATCCTTCAATTGAATACCCGCCTTTTGCAAATCATTCCTGATCTTATCCGACGTTGCGAAATCTTTGTTTGAACGTGCCTCATTACGAAGTGAGATCAGCAGCTCCATCAATCCATTCATTTTACTATCGTCATTGAACTTTTCATTTCTCAAGCCGAAGATGTTCGTCACAAAATTATTGAAGGTGGTAACGAGCAGTTCAAAGGTTTCTTTGCTGATGGAAGCAAGTTGCAATTGTTCATTCTTCCATGAAAATATTTTAGCACTCAATTCAAACAGTGAGCCCATTGTCATGGCTGTATTCAAATCATCATCCATATAAATGATGCATGAATCAACGATCCTCCTCACCTGTGCATCTTCCTCTGTGTTGAATTCAGCAGTGTTATCCCGGTAGGAAAGCTTATTGAGCGCATCTAATGCATTCATCAATCGCTGTAACCCTTTTTCTGCTGCCTGCAATGCTTCATTCGAAAAATCGAGTGTGCTGCGGTATTGTGTTTGCAGAATGAAGAAGCGCAATGTCATGGGCGAATAGGCCTGCTCCAGCAAAGGATGGTCACCACTGAACATCTGTGCAATGGTGATTGTATTGCCAAGTGACTTGCTCATCTTCTGCCCTTTGATGGTGATCATGTTGTTGTGCAGCCAGTAGTTGGCAATGGGTAATCCCGTTGCAATTTTTGTTTGTGCAATTTCACTTTCATGATGTGGAAATAAAAGATCCATTCCACCACCATGAATATCGAATGGAACGCCCAGGTATTTCGATGACATCGCAGAGCATTCAATATGCCAGCCGGGAAATCCTTCGCCCCATGGACTAGTCCAGCGCATAATGTGTTCGGGAGGTGCATTTTTCCAGAGTGCAAAATCTGCAGGATTTCGTTTCTCACCTTGTCCGTCCAGTTCGCGGCTTCCTGCAATCATCTCTTCAATCTTTCTTCCTGATAAGCGGCCGTAATCATAGTCTTTCGCATACTTCGTAACATCAAAATAAACGGAGCCATTGGCAACGTATGCAAAACCTTTGGCGATAATATCCTGGATCATGCTGATCTGTTCTACGATGTGACCGGTTGCCGTAGGTTCTATGCTTGGTCTCAGATTGTTCAGCAAATCCATCATGTCGTGATAGATGTTGGTGTACTTCTGGACTAATTCCATCGGTTCTAATCTTTCAAGTTTTGCCTTGTTGGCTACTTTATCTACTGATTCGCGGCCTTCTTCTTCAAAGTGACCTGCATCAGTAATGTTGCGTACATAGCGCACTTTATAGCCTGAGAAGGTCAGATAGCGATAAAGGATATCAAACGTCACATACGGACGTGCATGGCCAAGATGCGTTTCACCGCTTACCGTAGGTCCACAAACATACATGCCCGCATAGGGCGGATTGATAGGAGTAAAAATTTCCTTCTCACGGGCTAAGCTGTTGTATAATTTCAAATTACTCATGGCGCGCAAAGATAGAAGATGATCTTCCATTTGTGAAATGATGGACTGCTTGGGTGCGTGGCAAATTGCGTTTGATGCTTCGGCGTTTTCCTTCACACCCTGCTTTTTAGCGCCAAGACGCTAGTTATATTTAATCCCCGGGAATGCAATTTATCATGCGCTCGTGTGTTTGCATTATTTTTGACAAAATTCATCACAGTGCTGAAAACAAAATTCATTTCCCCCTCAGGTTTTGGTGCAGTGATCATTTGTTTTATTCTTCCATTTCTCAATTTGAAATGTAACGAAGTAAACCTGGCAACAGTAAAAGGAGTTGAACTGGTTAGCGGTTCCAGGTTAAAACTACAGCGCAACCTGGATTTACCATCCATAGGAAAAGATGAAAGCAAGCAACTGGATCTGGAAATGGAAGACCAGAACATCGACCGGAATTATTTTGCAGTAGCAGCGCTGCTGCTTGCCATTGGTGGTTTGGTGCTGAGCTTTCTATTGTTCCTTCAAAAAGAGATGATCATGAGTACGATTGGATTGGGTGGCGGACTTGCATTGCTGCTGATGCGAATACAGATTGACAGCTCGATAGAAAAACAAACCCATGGGGTCAGCAATTATATCATTCACATAGATTATGTTTATGGCTACTGGTTAGCGATTGTCTTCTTCCTGGTGGTAGGAGTATACAACATGTCACAACATATTGATAACCTGCAAAAGAAGGCCGGAAGAATGGATGATGAATCAGTGGATAGTCGCTAAGAGACTACTTGCTTCCAGTCTGAAGATTCAGCGGTCTGTTTTATCAATCGATTTCTTTCTTCGAGAAATTCTTTCAGGTAGCTCCCAAGAAACCATCTTTCAGCAAGTTTTCCCAAAATGCCCAATAGTGCTTCAAATTCAAAATGATCGTACAACAGGGTGCTCTCTCCACGCTTTTCAAAGCGGTGTTCATGGCGCATGCTTTTAAAAACTCCCTTGATCAGCGTGTCTTCAAAAAAGCCGGGGTAATTGAATGAAGTAATTTTTACAGTTAATTTCTGAAAGATGCCAAAGTGCTTTGCTCGCCAGGTTACCATCTCATTCAATCCAATTAAACCGGAAGTAATACCTGCAATCGCCGTCTCCTTTGTTTTACTAGAGATTGCAAGTGCAGATCAATGCTCCGCGACAGATTGAAGCAACGCTCAATGGGAGCGTGGATTAAAGTTTGAAGTAGAAGGAGAGGCATTCGTTATAAGAATTTTTTATGAATAATGCTTCGATCTGCTCATTCGCATATCGACGTTTACGACTTGTGTCTTAAGTCACGAATCGCTTCTTTCAATTCCGGAAACTTAAACTGAAATCCTGCATCCATCGTGAAGAACACAGCGAGCTGAAGGTTCATGGTTGCTAAAGAAGGTAAAAGGGCTCATAGTGTTTAAAAGATGGGTATTAAAATTTCCCACCCTTCTTCATCCAATAAATCCTGTTATTTTTGGCACATACCTTCCACCATCATGAACAGAGACGAACTTCTTTTTTCCCTCATCAATAAGGAACTTGAACGCCAGCGCCATGGCATCGAACTGATTGCTTCTGAAAATTTCGTGAGTCCCCAGGTGCTCGAAGCCATGGGCAGTTGCCTCACCAATAAATATGCAGAAGGTTATCCCGGAAGAAGGTATTATGGAGGTTGCGAAGTAGTAGACCAGGTGGAACAACTGGCAATTGACCGCATTAAAGAACTTTTTGGCGCCACCTATGCCAACGTGCAACCGCATTCAGGAGCCCAGGCAAATGCTGCAGTTTTTCTTGCCATTCTTCAGCCCGGAGATACTATTCTTGGATTGGATCTTTCACATGGTGGCCATCTGACACATGGCTCGCCGGTGAATTCTTCCGGAAAATTATACCATGCTACTTTCTATGGTGTGGAAAGGGAAACGGGCCGCATCAATATGGATGAAGTGGAGCGTATTGCCAAACAGGAAAAGCCAAAGCTGATAATTTGCGGCGCTTCTGCCTACTCCCGCGATTACGACTATAAGCGCTTCCGCGAAATTGCAGATGCCGTAGGCACTTTCCTGATGTGCGACATGGCGCATCCTGCAGGTCTGATTGCAGTGGACTTGTTAAACGATCCCATTCCGCACTGTCACTTTGTAACCTCTACTACTCATAAAACTTTGCGTGGACCCCGTGGCGGAATTATTCTAATGGGTAAAGATTTTGAAAATCCCTTCGGGCTAAAAACTCCGAAAGGTGAGATCAGGATGATGTCGTCGCTGATTGACGGTGCTGTATTTCCCGGAACCCAGGGTGGCCCGCTGGAGCATGTGATTGCTTCCAAAGCCGTTGCTTTTGGTGAAGCCCTTTCTGAAGAGTTTCGGACTTATATCACCCAGGTGCAGAAAAATGCACAGACTATTGCGAAAGCATTTACTGACCGCGATTATCAGCTGGTGTCAGGCGGCACCGACAATCACCTGATGCTGATTGATCTGCGCAACAAAAACATTTCTGGTAAAAAAGCCGAAAACACTTTGGTAAAAGCGGAGATCACGCTGAATAAAAATATGGTTCCATTCGACGATAAGTCGGCCTTTGTAACTTCAGGTATTCGTGTGGGTACAGCAGCCATTACTTCGCGTGGCATGAAAGAAGACCATATGATTCAGATTGTGGAATGGATGGATCGAATTATCAACGATCCCGACAATGAGGAGCTTATTACTAAAACCAGGAGTGACGTACACGCATTTATGCAGCAGTTTCCCCTTTATGCATAATTAAATAAATTTCTTACCAGCCATCATTTCCAGGAGATCCTGAAACGCCTATCAGTAGCTGCTTTCAGAAGATAGTTATTCTATTATTATTTGTTTTTATGCAAATGATTTTTTTTAATAAATCGGAAACATTCGCAAAAAGGTATCGTAAGCGGGG
>JBDSEW010000014.1:0-3490 GCA_039919825.1 Chitinophagales bacterium
AAGCAAACAAACATGCAATTAGACCAGTTTGCCTTTGTAGCAAGTCACGATTTGCAGGAACCACTGAGGAAAATTCTAACCTTCTCCATGGTCCTTCAGGACAAACATAAAGACGGACTCAGCAAAGAAATAAGATCTTATCTCAACAAAATTGAAGGCGCCTCCAATCGAATGCGCACACTTATAAAAGACCTGCTCAACTATTCTCGCCTGTTGGAACACGAAAAATTATTTACGAAAACCGATTTAAACGTAACACTAAAAAATATTTTGAGCGATTTTGAATTACTCATTCACGAAAAGAAAGCCCAGATAAAATTTGATGAACTCCCAACCATACAAGCCATCTCTTTACAGATGAACCAGCTTTTTTATAACCTGATCAGCAACGCACTTAAATTTATTAATGAAGGTGAACAGCCAATTATCACCATCACATCACGCACACTTTCCCAAAGAGAAATAAAAAAATATCCCGCCCTTGTCACACCGGGCGAATTTGAAGGACAAACAAAATACATCGAAATTATTTTCAAGGACAGCGGCATCGGCTTTGAACAAAAATACGCTGATAAAATATTTACCATCTTCCAACGCCTTCACAACCAAGAAACCTTCAACGGCACAGGCATTGGTTTAGCACTCGCAAAAAAAATTATTGAAAACCATCACGGAGAAATTTTTGTCAATGCCATAGAAAACAAGGGTGCCTCGTTTCATCTGATACTTCCGGTTACGCAACCATGATAACTAAATTAAAATAAAACGATGGATCTAAAATATTTTATGATAATTGATGATGATGCGGACGACAGAATGTTTTTCAAGGAAGCATTAAAAGAAGTGCTTCCTTCCTCTGTATGTTTGGAAGCAAATGGCGGTATAGAAGCACTCCAATTATTACGAAAGTCAGAAAAGTTACCGGACTTTATTTTCCTTGATATAAATATGCCCCGCATGGATGGCCGGGAATGTTTGAAGGAATTAAAAAGAGATGGGAAGATCAAAGACGTTCCTGTCGCTATGTATTCAACCTCTTTTAATGAAGAAACCATAAATGAATATTACAAACTTGGGGCTTCAAGTTTTCTCAATAAGCCAACAGATATCAATAAACTTCCCGCGCAAATTCTTGAAGCAATAACAAGACCTATAAAAATGTCTTAATGATACTAAGTGCGAATCCAAATCTCCCACCCACTAACGCCAACGCATTTGCAAGCTAATTTTATTTTTCCTTTTCTTACTTTCAATCAGAAAAATATTGAAAAACAGTTTGCAAGCCATTGTAGTGGATGGGAAGGTCCCGGAAAACGGGGATCCCCTGTTTAAGAGTGGAAGTGTTTGCGATGACCTTCACTCTTTTATTGCACATGCAGTTGAGCAAGGCGCAAATGGAAATGCTGATAAAATAAAAAAGCATGAAGCTCCCTGGGGAATACACCCGAGGACGGAATCATTGATCCTTTTGAACCTATCTGGCTGGGTGTCAAATCTCTGTTAAGGCTTTTTCCGTTATCAACAGAATGGTAATCATTGCAGGGCAATTTTGTGAGTGAAGCAGCATTTAAATGTAATCTAAGAACCAACAATAAATAAGAAATAAAACCAATGACTCAGCAAGACAGAAAAGGAGCAATTGGTGCACTGCTTGATATTTATGAACAGGCAATTTCAGAGCTGCAAATTGTAATTGCAGATATCCCGGATAACATTTTAACAATTATCACCGACGTAAATACAACCGATGAGAATTGTAAATCCATGCAATCCATTTTAGCTCATGTTGTAAGCTCCGGTTATGGGTATGCGACCAGTATTCACAATTTTAAAGGCAGTAACACGATGCGACCTGATAAAATATTTCGCAGCACCATTATAGAATACCAACAGGACCTGGCCAATGTTTTTACCTATACAGAAACCGTTTTTAAAGAAATTGAGGAGAATGAATTAGAAGGATACAATGATTCATTAAAAATAAAAACTGGCTGGGGCCAGTCATACGATATTGAACAATTGACTGAACATGCCATAGTGCATATACTCAGGCACAAACGACAAATCAATACCATCAAACGAAGCATATTGGGTTAAGCATCACCTTAAAAATTGATTTGCTTTCACAAGCAAAATCCATAAAGGCCTGCCCTTACGTTTTTCAATTGCAGGGCAAATTCTCAATTAGTTGCTGGAAAGCTCCCACCCTGCACATCTTTCAGAAATTGTATGATTCCCGGATAATAATGCTCCTGGTCGTCCCACATCGAGAGGTGGCTTCCATCAGGACAATAAAGGTATCTTCCATGAGGGACCTGCTTGCTCATTGCTTCCATTTCTTCCGGATTCATCGTATCATATTTTGCGCCGACCATTAACGTTGGTACATGAATGTTTTGAAGATCATTCCATCGATCCCAATGCAGTAAACGGCCGCCTGTTTTAAACTCACTGGGGCCCTGCATCATTACATAAATTATTGGATTGATGTGTTTGAAGCTGCGGTTAAGTGCATCCGGCCATTCGCTGAGCCTGCAAATGTGCTGATGATAGTATTCCTTTTCCACGAGTGAAACATACACGGGATTCTGAAAATCACCCTTCCTTTCAAAAACCTCCAGCGAATCGATTAATGATTTACGCATTTCACTCCGTAATTTATTATTGTACTGCTCATACCTTGGAATGCTGGCCACCATGTTTGATATAACGAGTCCTTTCAGGTTGTCCTGGTATTTCAATGCATATTCCATTGCCAGAATTCCGCCCCATGAACTTCCAAGTAAATAAAAATGATCCTTATCCAGTTCCAACCCTTTTCTTACCTGCTCCACCTCTTCCACAAATCGTTCTGTCGTCCAAAAACTGCTGTCTTCAGGCTGATCGCTGTAATAAGAACCGAGCTGATCGTACTCATAAAACTCGATGCCTGCCTTCGGAAAAAAACTTTCGAAGCACTCCATGTATTCATGAGTAAGCGCAGGGCCGCCATGCAAAAGCAATACTTTAATTTCCCCTTTCCCAAATCGTTTCGTCCACACTTTGTACTTGCCATCGATGGTGATCATCTTTACTCCGCCGGATTGCACGCCCCTTTCAGGTACATCAAGATAGCTGCAATCAGTAGAAACAGCCTCCTGTTTAACTGAACCTGTATCCTGCTTACACGAAGAGAATACCGGTAACAATAAGATTAGTAACCGAAAAAGAATTTTCATAGAAAGGTTATTAATGAGTGGCCCTGTTTTTAAAATCCGAAGAGATCCGGAGTCAGTATGAAAACAAGATAACAAGAAAAAACCAGGAATCCGGAAGATTGAAAAGCAATACCATCAGGCCTCCATCACCACTTCTTTCATTCTCACCAATTCAATTACTTTATCACCCAGGCCGGACAGCTCATAGGAATGAATAAGTGAATTGATAAGTGCTATAATAATGTCGTGGCTGGAACAAGGCAGGTAGTGTGATTGCTTTGGCGTAAGGTTCA
>JBDSEW010000041.1:0-24327 GCA_039919825.1 Chitinophagales bacterium
TTTTATACCTGCCTCCGTCACCAACTATTACCAACGGGACATTCATTTCGTTACGGGTCAGGAAAAATGCTTTGCAAATATTCAGCAGGTTTTTTCTTTCAATGATAGAACCGACATACAAAAAAAATTCATCGGGTAATTGATACGTTTCTATTACTTTTCTT
The DNA here is from genome assembly GCA_039919825.1 of Chitinophagales bacterium. GTDB lineage: Bacteria > Bacteroidota > Bacteroidia > Chitinophagales > UBA10324 > JACCZZ01. The sequence continues at coordinate 165 of JBDSEW010000041.1, forward strand.
TTTTCGGCCTCGCTAACCGTTTTGCCAAATGCTGGATGGCAGCTTTGGTAACAAATACTTATTTTTTTTTCCGGAATTTTATAAAACTCAATAATATCTTTTTTAGTTTGTTCACTGATAGCAATTATTTTATTGGCATGTTCGCAGGCAAAGCGAAATTTAATGCTGTAAATTTTTACATCAATGGGATTGTATTGTTCGGGGTAACGTTCATGAATAAGATCATGTATTGTAACTACCGATTTGATTCCTGTTTTATTAATACCCGACGGAATTTCATGGCTGAGACCGTGATAAAGATCTATCCTAAGTTTTTGTAAATCTTTAGTAACCCAGCTGCTGCGCCAGGCAGAGTTAAATAATTTATTAACTATTCCAGTTGGTACTATTTCATGAAAATTATTTCCTTTTAATTTAAATTTCTCTGAAGCTTTGGGATTAAATAAATAATAATGATGATCGGGGTAATACTCCGATAATAGACCTAATAAAGTGCGACTGTAATGACCTAGGCCCGTTCCGTTGTGATAAGCTCTTTTTGCATCAAACCCGATGTTCATAGCTGCAAAGATAAGTATGAGAGTTAGTAAGTCCGAAAGACGGAAAGTCAAGAAGTCCGAAAGAACTTCTTAAAAAAAAATACTGTAAATTAGTCAATAGAATTTGTGTAATACAATTGTGTCATTGGTTGACTAGTATAAACTTGCAGGTGAAAATGCCAGCTGAATTAAAACTGGCCACTAAATTTTTACTACTTACTTACTCTTATGCTATCTATCTTCGCAGCAAATTGAAAAACTAATGAAAGAATTGATTGTTGAAGTATGGGGTAACCGTGAACTATTGAAAGAAGTTAAATATAGTGATGCAGTAAGATCGGTAATTGAAGAATTGGATAAAGGAAGACTCCGTGTAGCAGAACCCACGGACCCTTCGACTAAAGTTCCGGATGTCTGGGTTGTAAATGAATGGGTGAAGCAGGCTATTTTATTATATTTTGGCATTCAGCAAATGCAAACATGGCAAATAGAGCCTTTTGAGTTTTACGATAAAATGCTGTTGAAAAAAAATTATGCCTCATTAGGTGTTAGGGCTGTTCCGCATGCAGTAGCAAGATATGGAGCCTATTTAGCAAAGAATGTTGTGCTGATGCCTTCTTATGTAAACATTGGTGCATATGTAGATGAGGGAACGATGGTGGATACATGGGCGACAGTTGGTAGTTGTGCACAAATTGGAAAAGGAGTTCATTTAAGCGGCGGTGTGGGAATAGGTGGTGTATTGGAGCCGTTACAGGCGAGTCCTGTGATTATTGAAGATGGATGTTTTATCGGCAGCCGCTGTATAGTGGTAGAAGGAGTAATAGTCGAAAAAGAAGCCGTGTTGGGAGCAAATGTTGTATTGACACAATCAACAAAAATTATAGATGTTAGTGGAGACACACCAATAGAAATGAAAGGAAGAGTGCCTGCCCGGAGTGTGGTAATACCTGGGTCTTACAATAAAAAATTTCCTGCGGGAGAATTTGGTGTGGGTTGTGCATTAATTATCGGCAAACGCAAGGCAAGTACGGATTTAAAAACAAGTTTGAATGATGCTTTGAGAGATTTTAATGTTTCTGCATAGTCACTTATATTTGCAACCCGTTTATCTGCCCGGATGGCGAAATTGGTAGACGCACTGTGTTCAGGTCGCAGCGTTCGAAAGGATGTGCTGGTTCGAATCCAGTTCCGGGCACAACTAAAATATGAAACCCTTGTCAGCATTGAGTTTGATGGGGGTTTACTCATTTTGGGGGAAGTTTTTGGGGAAGGTATTATAACCAGTCTGGCATTTCCTCAAGTATCCAAAAACTCTTTTTAATTAACCCTTTCTTTATTTGCAGATAACTTATTCTTCTTTCTGATCCTTCGGCTCTGTATATAAGCCGGCCTCTTTCTACTTCTGCCATTAATTTAATTGGTTGAGGATAATAGTATATACCTCTCTCCAATTTACCATACCTATTTGGAGTTTTTCATTTATATAATTTAGTTTTGTTTTTTGCAACATTAAAGCTTGAAAATTAATACTTATCGGTGAAAAAACATACGCCAATCTACGAGTTAGCAGCCATGTTAAACAAGCATCCATTCAATTTGTAGTAAAACAGGCAGCAGACTTTTGCCAATTTAACCACGAAAACATCACAAAGCTTATTATAGCAACGTTACTCATCTCATTTCTTTTGGCTTGCAAACAAAACAATAACAAGGCGGAAAGAGAATATTTCAAATCAGCGATAATGTTGAAATTTGAAAGAAGGCAGAACTTACCTTTCCTTCTAAACAACTACATGTATGGCAAGTATGAGGCAATCGTTTGGAGCGAACATATAATAGACGAAGATTCAGCGAAGACACAGCGTGACAGACAAGAGCTTATAAAGGAAAGAGCAAAGATTGACAGCTTACGCTTTGTATGTGACTCATTATTCAAGATAGCTTTTAAGCCAGGTACTGAAAAGTATGAGACAGTCTGAAGAATAGATATTCTGATTCTGTTGACGCAGAATTCTCTTTAAAAGATAAGCAGTTAGACTGGGAAAGCAAAATGATGCGAGACTTACTTTTCAAACCCTATGGTATAAAGAAAGCTTTACAGATAGTTGACAGTGTAACAACACAAGACTTTTACAATGGTAATCCGCCAGTATGGTATATCAGACATCGTGAGACAAAACTGAAGCGATATAAAAAGGAATTTGGAGAAGACTTGAAATGAAAAAAGGTATTGTGTTTTGTCACTGGCGGACAAAACACAGGCTGCTAACAAAAAAGTTTTCTGCCATGCTGACTAAAGAATATTTTGTCATCGTTATATCGTTATCAGCTGCAGTCCGGGCTCGACTTTTTCTATTCAGCTTTAGTGTATATCTTGAGCAGCAGCTTTTTAATCGGCTTCTGTTCGGGCTGAAGGAACAAGGTATATCAGCACAGAAGAAAGCCCTAACGTTAGTGGCAAGCTTATGAAACGACCCCTTAAACAATGACAGACTTAAAAATTAAATTAGAAACTTTACAGAATTTACTTATTGCAATTGCGACAGGTGGAAGTGGAGAAGAAGATGATTATAAAAAATTAAGAGATGAACTAATTCACAATTCTGACTTGAAATCTTTACTTCCTGATTTTTTGCAGACCAATAGAACAACCGCACAATTTTGGCAATTTATAAAATTCAAATTTCCTTCGTATGCGGAAAGAAGAAATTACATATGGACAGAATTTTCAAAATCGTTGAACTATGTTGAATATACTCAAAAGGGAATTATAGACGACAATATAACAAAGACGATTGAAAAATTTAATCAAGAATATATAAATGCTCAATGGTTAAAAGCATTGGAACGTAAAATAGACGACCCAGAAGGAGCAATTACAACAGCAAGAACTTTAATTGAAACTACTTGTAAATTTATACTTGACGACATAAATGAAACTTATAAAGACGATATAGAATTACCGAAATTATATAAATTGACAGCAGAAAAATTAAACCTTGCACCCGACCAACATACTGAACAAATATTTAAACAAATTTTGGGTGGTTGTCAAACTGTTGTTGAAGGGCTTGGTGCATTAAGAAATAAATTAAGCGACTCACACGGAAAGAAAATTTCACAATCAAAACCAACTTCAAGACACGCTGAACTAGCAGTAAATTTAGCAGGGACAATGACAACCTTTTTATTGGAAACTTATGAATTTAAAACTCAACAAATATAAAAGCCAGCCACTAACATCGCTTGCTGCTATGCTGGCTGACGAACATATCCTCATCGACATATCACTATCAGCTGTAGTCTCGGGTACTAAAAAAGCCGGCATTAAAATGCTGGCTTTTTTATAAAACCATCAAACTACAACCTCGTAAATCACTTCCGTCTATTCTACCCAATATTTCAAAACTTTCTTCCAATAGGAGTCTCCTCCAACAGTTTCGTTGATTTATAAAAGATTTGGGAGGGACTCGTCGCCGAAGTTTCAACTTCTTGTGCTGTCATTGACCGACACGACTCTGGACGAAAAGCAAAGAGTGGTTTAGCAATATGGAGGGGCAAAGATTATATCCTTGTCGTATTCAATCCCTAAGATTGTCGTATTTACACTTCAATAGCACTATCTTATTGACGAGATTTGTTTCGTAACAAACATTTTCAAGTAGCTTTTTAAAGTATAAATTTTAAAAGGAGGAAATAATATGAGAAAAATAATCGTCTTATCAATGATTACATTGGATGGCGTGATGCAAGCACCGGGTGGATCCAGGGAAGACACCTCAGAAGGTTTCAAATATGGCGGTTGGTCGGCACCTTATGGTGACGAAGCGTATAGCAATGTCGTGCAAAAAGAGCTGAAACCTGCAGAGTATCTTTTGGGCAGAAAAACATTTGAGATTTGGGAAAAATACTGGCCTGAGCATGCAGACTTTTGGCCAGGCATCAATGATGGCACCAAATACGTGATGTCAAAGACAAGGAAAGAGTCAGATTGGAAAAACACTGTTTTCCTAAAAAGCGTGGCCGATATTAAAAAACTCAAAAATTCAAAAGGTTCTGACATTCAGGTATGGGGCAGCAGCAAGCTTATTCAGTTGCTATTTAAGAATGATTTAGTAGATGAACTCTGGCTCAAAATTCATCCGTTGACTCTTGGTAAAGGAAAAAAGATTTTTGACAGTGGCCCGATTCCGGCAGCATTTAAACTAACAGAGAGTTTGGTTACAACAAAGGGAGTTATTGTTGCCTATTACAAGCGAGCTGGAAAAGTCAGGACAGGCACTGTTAAAGCATGAGGAGAAATAAAGGAGAAAAAATAATTTAGTACCGCGCAAAGTCTCCTGAATGGCTGGGAGCACTTACTTACAAAGGTTCACTTTAACAATTATCTCTACACATCGACTTATATTACTTTTGCAATTGGGTTAAATAAATTTCAGGATGAAATAGGAAAACTGTTTGGAGATCACAATGTCGAAGTCACCCATCCACTCTGTAGTCATTTAGATTCTGCAAGTATCCTTGTTCAATAAGAGGGACTGTCGATTCTTCGTGTCTAACGGCCTGAAAAACACAAATGCAATACTCAATGCATTGAATATGTTCTTGCTTCAACAATAGATATTTTACCTGGCCGTTTGTCTGTCCAACCTTAAGGCATGAGGCATCACCATTACTTACTCCTTCTTATTTGCATGTGTTGTTCGCTCGCAGTAAAGGCGCAAAACAAAAATTCAATTCATGCTTCGGTCTTTCTTCCTTTCGTTGGTGGTAATCCATTAGTAGGTGGAGCACATGGAACCGGATTTAATCTGGGCTATCAGTATTCTGTTTCAAAGAATTTATCCCTGGGAGGTGAGTATCGATTAATTACTGGTGTCAATCGTTGGAAAGGTGGTGTGATTTGCAAGTCAGGTGGTGATGTAATGACGAATATCTCTTTCCATGACTTTGATGTAAAAGGAAGATGGTGCGTCAATCCAACCTGTAAATGGAGCGTCATTATTTCTATGGCAGTTGGATATTCACGTTCGATGTTCACTTGGCTTTATGTGGAACAAACTATTGTAATAGACGGCTATAATTTGACTCCGTCAATTGAATTAAACAGAAAGATCAAAATCATTTCAGCGTTTATGCTGAGGCAGCATATACTAATATTTACTTCTCTTTATTTAGAATCCATGCTATTGAGTTAGGGTTGGGAAGCGCGTTATCTTTTTAGATGATGAGTATTAAATGTTAATCTGACATGAGTGTCCACTAATGTCCTTTTAACCTCATTATTTTACAGGATTTAATTTCCAGTTTCATTTCACTTCCATCAAAGATTCAATGGCCGCAATCACACGACTCTGGAAATCCTTTGTGACAGTTGCAAATCTGCCGGCGACAATTTTTTCATCAATTGAAGCCAGCCGGTGTCAGTCGAACAAAGTTTTTCTTTGGCAAGGTGACATCAATATCATTCACTGTGATTTCAATATTTAGTCCGTCGGTTTTTTGCTGACTCGTGATCATGACAATGATCAGATCATCAGTGCCCGCTACAGAATCATTACTGATGACTAAAGCAGGTCGCGATTTGGGGTTGGTGAGATCGGTGAAAGGAAATGGTACAGAGATCAAATCACCCTGAAACTATTTCATCGATTACTTTTTCTTAAGGAACTCACTCCATACTCCATCTTCTTTGCTGTTCCAATCCTTTGTGAAAGAAGTTTCTGCAAGAATTGCGTTGAGCGCTTTTTCATCAATTGCTTCCTTACGAAAAATTGATACTCAATGTCCGTCATCCTCGGTGTCATCTTCCATTTCATAGGAGGCTTTGCTTCCGGGAGTTTCTATATCCCCTATAAAAATTAAAGGGTTGGGCCTGGGAAAGTTATTGGATCATTGGTGGCCTTTTTTCCATGGCTCATTGTTCCACCGATCGTAGCTTACCTTACGGTTCCTGGTTCGCAGACATCATTAGCCATACTAACATGCTTTAGTATTTATTAATCGAACGGATATGAGCAATGGCAGGTTTCTCGATAAATCTATATGGAGAAATTTAGTGTCTTAAGGTATGTTGGTAGCTTATTCGCCTTAAAACCTTGAATATTCCGAAGGAAGCGGGAATAGTATTAACTGTAGTAACAGTGTTTGCCTTTGCATTTTTTATCTACAAGTAATACAGGTTTATTTTTTTATGGAGGAGGTTCAAATAAAAAATTCAAATGGAAGCAATAGTTATTACCTTTTCAATAGTTCTGTTGTTTACACAAGCTGTCCTTGCAGACAAAATTTGGTGTTTCAAGACAAGCCGTTAACTCTTTTGAGACAGTAAAGTTTGTCCCTTCGACTATTTTGCCACTTAAAATGGCCAAAGTATTTGAGACAATTGAAGAAATAATATTTCAGCTGGAGAAATCAGACTGACAAAGTTATGCTGCCAACTAAATTGAAAATTTTAAAAAGAAACTGACATAGATTAGCCTGAGTCGCAACATTTTTGCGTACTACTTTTTAGAAAAATATTAATCATATTTTAAAGCAGGGTAACCAAGAAGTCTTCGCCATAAAGCAATTTGACCAATAATACTAGCTTCCCTGTAAATAGTAAAACATATCATTTCATAATAGGTCATTTTCATTCCACCCATATCTATCAGACTGTCCAGTTTTTTATCGTCAATTGCTACTAACGCTTCCCGTGCTTTTGGTGAAATTAATTGCCAATCCTGAATATATTCTTTCACTGTTGGATATTCTACACCCTCTTGAATTCCCTTATTGTTTTTAAAGAGATCTTCGCGAATTTGCTTTAACTCCGGGCTAATTTCAGATGCCATCATAAAACGTTGCTGAACTAAAGAACCTGCAAGCCAGGCGGGATGATTTGCCTGTGTGTCCAAGCGATTATGCATATTCTGTTCAGATATCCCATCAAGGCCTTTTAAAAAGAAATCTGTTTGATAATCAAACAAGGTAAGTAAAGCTTTAGTCCTGTTACTGGCAGTTTGCGTTTCCATATTTATTTGTTTTTATGTAGTGTAAATTACATAAACCATGCTAACTTTGAGTAGAGAAATACGACATGGACAGGTACATTTTTCGACTTTTTAAAACAACGCGCATTACAAAAGTATTGGCAAAAGCTGGGCAAACGGAATTATTACTTTACAGTACCGGGCTTGAAGGAATTCTTATCCTCATTAAGTGTTAACTTGTATTTTATCTCTTCATTCGGCTTCCATTCCCTGCTGGGCAACCAATGAATATGCAGCCTTCGCCAATACTCAATCGTTAGCAAAATCCATTGGAACGGTAATACCTTGAAAATTTAAGAAGAAAGAGAGACATAAATTTAGCTTTGATTATGAAAATTCCCTTTGCACAAGCATTTTTATTTTCTCTATTGATTCTATCCATTTTTGTCAATTCCTGCAAGGGACAATTAAATACACAATCACCCGGCGCATCTGTTTCCGATCAAATATCTTTCACAAGCCGGCAACCGAAACTAACCAAGACACAAGGTTCAGATCAAGGCCAAAATGTATATTGTGGCTTGCAGGATAAAGTTGGAAATTTATGGTTTGGAACAACGGGGGAGGGAATTTTTTGCTATGATGGAAAATTATTTACGCAGTTTACTGAGAAAGATGGTTTAAGCAGTAATAGTGTTAGGTCTATATTGGAAGACAGGTTGGGCAACATTTGGTTTGGTACGAATAATGGTGTTAGTTTCTATGACGGGAAAACTATTTCAGTGATTCGATTGCCGGATAACAACGTAAGTAATTTATTTCCAAACATTCCTGAAAAGGCAACTACCATTACTGATAATGTGGTATGGTGTATCATTCAGGATAAAAATGAAATGATCTGGTTTGGCACTGATAAGGGTGTTTATCGTTATGATGGGAAAACATTTTCACACTTTTTAAATAATCCGGAAATAGTAAATAAAACGGGGCTTACTTTAAAAAACGTCCAATGTATGTTTGAAGATAAAAACGGAAATATGTGGTTTGGCTCCAGTCCTATGGAGTTTGAGGGCATCGTAATTTACGACGGAAAAACACTAACCAGTTTTAAACCTCAGGATGAAGGATGGATTCGTAAAATAACACAGGATAAGAATGGAGCAATTTTGTTTTCTACAAGACATAATGGCCTCATTACTTTTGATGGAAAAACATTTTCGGATTTTTCTCAGCCACAGGAATTAAGGAAAGATCTACTAAATATTACTTTCGTTGACAGTAAAGGAAATATTTGGTATGGCTCCGATTATACAAATGATAACGACCTGACTACAGGGGGCATTTGGAAATTCGATGGAAAATCATTTGTTGCGTTTACAAAGAATGATGGATTCAGCAACCTTTCAGCTTATTCTTTTACTGAAGACAGAGCTGGCAACATTTGGATAGGTACAAGGAATACAGGCCTGTATCGATATGATGGAAAAGTTATTACCAAATTTTCTGAATAGAAAAGAAATAGTTTTAACAAGCATAAATAGGACAACCCCTAACACCGTTTGGTAAAAAAGTGGGTGCAATGTGAAACATCATAATCAAAAATAAATGAGCAAAAAAATTATAGTGGTAGCCGGTGGGACAGGAAATCTTGGAGGCAGAATAATTAAGGCATTACTCGACAAGGGAGCTGAAGTTCGGGTTTTAGTTCGCTCAACGAGCGACAAAGAAAAAATAGTTCATCTTGAAAAGATGGGTGCTAATATGATTCCTGTAGACATGACAAGCGAACAAGAAATATCGATTGCTTGCAAGGGCGCAACTTGTGTAATTTCTGCATTAGCAGGTTTATATGATGTGGTTATTGAGACTCAAAAAGTATTATTAAACGGTGCTATTTTAGCAGGAGTACCACGGTTTATCCCTTCCGATTATTCATTAGACTTTACGAAATTCCATGATGGGGAAAATCGGAACTTGGATTTAAGAAGGGAATTTCATAAATATCTGGACGCTGCTCCAATCTCAGCAACATCCATTTTTAATGGTTCATTTATGGACATGCTGACAAATGAAATCCCTATGATTATCTTCAAAAAAAGACTTGTGCTTTATTGGGGAAATGCTGACCATAAAATGGGCTTTACTACAATAGACGATACTGCTATTTTTACGGCTAATGCAGCTCTTGAAGAATCCACTCCACGTTATTTAAGAATTGCTGGTGACCAAATAAGCCCAAGGGGAATGAAAGAAGTGATGAGTGAGTTATCGGGACAAAAGTTTCGTTTGCTGAGAACAGGAGGACTGGGATTGCTAAGCACCATAATAAAGATTACCAGAACAATTGCCCCAGCAAAGAATGAACTTTATCCTGCCTGGCAAGGAATGCAATATATGCGAAATATGATGGACGAACGAGCAACTTTAAAGAGTATCGACAACAATCGTTATCCAGATATGAAATGGACAACTGTTAAAGACCTGCTTTCAAATAAAAAAGCTGGCCGGCAATAAAATTGTATTGGCATGAAGAAAACAACTACTACTAACACCACCTAACCAAAAGGCGGGGTTTCGTTTTCCAAAGATCCCGAAGTTTCGGGATGGTTAATCAAACATTAGTTTTTCAATTCGGGTTTGGAGTAAAAATTCCCATCTTTCGGGTAACCGCAAACCGTTGGGCAGCAAGTTACGATGGACGCAATTGAATTCACTAACCATATAATTAAAGAGGTGCATGCCGGAATGACAAAGCAGTTGTCGTAAATAAGCTGCTGTATGTCGGCACATACTCCATACATGCCGAAACAATTTAGTTAATGCCGCGATTCAATGCTTCTTTAAATACTTCAATTTCCTTAACTTGTATTTTGCTTTCCACTCCAAACCCAAATTAATACGCTAATGAAAAAAATTTCCCTACGCCTGGCTGTTGCTGCAATGCTGTTTTTATCACCAGCCATTGCCCAGAATAAAAAATCAGCTGACGCAAAAAAGAAAGAAGCAGCATCTGAAAAAAAAGACCCCTGGAAAACAGAAACCTTTAGCGGGCTTACTTTCCGCTGCATCGGCACTGCTAAAACATCCGGCCGCGTAGTGGATTTTGCGGTTAACCCAAATAATTCCAACGAGTATTATGTTGCCGCTGCCTCAGGTGGAGTATGGAAAACAGTTAACCATGGAATCACTTATACACCCGTTTTTGAAAAGGAAGGTTCTTACTCTATCGGCTGTGTACGCATCGACCCGAGCAACTCCAATATAGTATGGGTGGGCACGGGAGAAAACAATAACCAGCGAAGCGTTGCTTATGGTGACGGAGTATATAAATCAGATGACGGTGGCAAATCATGGAAGAATATGGGCTTGAAAACTTCCGAGCACATCGGGATGATTGTCATCGACCCGAAAAATTCCGATATCGTATATGTTGCTGCTTATGGCCCGTTGTGGAGTGCCGGAGGTGAACGTGGTATCTACAAAACTACGGATGGAGGAAAAACATGGAAGCAGGTTTTATCCGTGAGCGAAAACACAGGCTTCAATGAAATACACATGGACCCGCGCAACAGTAATTTACTTTATGCAACGGCACATCAGCGCAGAAGGCAGGTATATACCTATATCAGCGGAGGCCCGGAATCAAACATTTATAAAAGCACAGATGGTGGCGCAACCTGGGACACGCTGAAGAAAGGATTGCCCGAAGTTGATAAAGGAAGAATCGGCCTTGCTATCTCTCCTGCGAATCCTGATTACCTCTATGCCATCATCGAAGCAGCAGATAAAAAAGGCGGAGTGTTCCGGTCCACCAACCGTGGAGCGAGCTGGGATAAGATGAGTGATAACGTAACGGCAGGAAATTATTACCAGGAAATTTTCTGTGATCCCAAAGATGTTGATAGAATTTTTTATGTCGACTTCTGGGTAATGGTATCAAGAGACGGGGGAAAGACATTTGCTAAAATTGGTGAAAAGAACAAGCATGTTGACAATCACGCCTTGTGGATTGATGAGAAGGATACAAAGCATCTTCTCGTAGGATGTGATGGTGGAGTGTATGAAACGTACGACTTCGGTGTAAACTGGGAATTCAAAGCAAACCTTCCGCTTGCACAGTTTTATAAAGTAGCTGTCGACAACTCACTTCCTTTCTATTGGGTATATGGAGGCACACAGGATAATAACAGTCTTGGAGCGCCTTCCCGCACCATAAGTGCAAACGGCATCACCAATGCCGATTGGATATTCACGCTCGGAGGAGATGGCTACGAGACACAGATCGATCCCGAAAACCCCGACATCGTTTACCCGCAATACCAGTACGGGGGCATTTCCCGCTTCGATAAAAAGAGCGGAGAAATAGTGGACATCCGTCCAGTGGAAGGAGAGAATGAACCTGCCCTTCGCTGGAACTGGGATGCTCCTTTGCTCATCTCCACGCATTTGCATACTCGCCTTTACTGCGGAGCCAATAAATTATTCCGCACTGATGACATGGGCAATTCATGGTCTGCCATCAGTGGTGACTTGTCGCGGCAGATAGACCGCAATAAGTTACCTGTGATGGGAAAAGTATGGAGTATGGATGCCGTCGCAAAAAATTCATCCACTGATTTTTATGGCCAGGTTGTTTCCATTTCAGAAAGTTATTTTGATGAGAACCATCTCGTGGTAGGAACAGATGACGGACTTATTCAGGTCACAAAAGACGGAGGCAAAACGTGGTCGAAGGTGGATAACATTGCAGGAGTTCCTGAGCGCACGTATGTAAATCAAATCATCGCCTCGCAGCATGATAAGAATGTATTCTATGCCACCTTCAATCATCACCGTTATGGAAATTTCAAACCGTATGTGTACCGAAGTGCAGATGGAGGAATGACCTGGTCGCCCATACAATCCAATCTCCCTGAGCGCGGCAGTGTGTACACTATTGCAGAAGACCATGTAAACAAAGACCTGCTTTTTGCAGGCACTGAGTTCGGAGTGTTCTTCACCATTGATGGCGGAAAGCAATGGCTTCAGCTCAAAGGGGGTTTGCCAACCATCGCTGTTCGCGACCTTGCCATTCAAACACGTGAAAATGATTTAGTGCTGGCAACATTTGGTCGCGGATATTATATCCTTGATGATTACACTCCGCTTAGAACTATAAAGAAAGAGGACCTTGACAAAGACGCATTTATTGCTCCCATCAAAGATGCATGGATGTTTATTGAAAGTACCACAGCAGCAGGCGGGCCACAAAAAGGTTTCCAGGGAGAGAGTTATTATTCCACGCCCAATCCTAAAGTGGGAGCTGTGTTCACGTATTACCTGAAAGAAAATCTCACCACCCTGAAGGAAAAACGCCAGGAGATGGAGAAACAGAAAATAGATAAGATTGAGCCTTTTTATTATCCATCGGCCGACTCCATTCGTTTGGAAGATCAGTATCCAGATCCTTACCTGCTGTTCACGATAACCGACGATGCAGGAAGCGTGGTGAGAAAAATAAAAACTGCAGCAAAGAAAGGACTAAGCCGCATAACCTGGGATATGCGTTATGCATCACCGGGCCCCGTGAACTTCAACACGCCAGACCCCACCAATCCATATGACGTGCCTGAAACAGGACATCTTGCCATGGCCGGCACATATAAAGTTTCACTCAGCAAATTTGAAGATGGTAAAATCACCGAGCTTGTTGCGGCACAACCCTTCGTCATCAAATCCCTCAACGCTGCCTCGCTTCCTGCCATTGATACGAAAGCCCTCACGGCATTCTGTAAAAAAGTGAGCGAGTTGAGAAGAGCTACAAGCGCTGCAGAGACATACCGTGTCGAGCTGGTGAACAAAATAAAATTTATCAAGTCAGCAATCATCGACGCACAGCTGCCGCAGAATGCCATCACAGAGCAAGTGCATGCTGTGGAAATGCGCCTTCTTGCAACCGATATAAAAATGAATGGGGATGCAAGCCTTGCCAGGCGCGAGTTCGAAACTCCGCCATCCATCAATGGACGCATCAGCACCATCGAAGGCTCACTATGGACTGCCACTTCAGCTCCCACGCAAACGGCCATGCAGAGCTTCGACATCGCCTCAAAGCAATTTGAAGCCCTGCTTCCGGAATTAAAATCCATTGATGAGGAAATTAAAAAAGTGGAGTTTACACTTGAAAAGAACGGAGCGCCTTACACACCGGGAAGATTGCCGGAGTGGAAGAAATAAATGAATGTAAGCCTAAAAAGAAAGAGACGCTCTCAAAAGGTCCTCAGCTGCCGTCATGCCGGATTTATTTTCCGAAGGATCCTGTGGACGGCATCTGCTCCCTTTAAGGAACAGATCAGTGATGGTGCATAAAAACCTTTTATCCTTAAAAAAATGCAGCTTGTTTGGAAAGAAACAGAAATAGTTCTCTTTCCAAACAAGTTGCCATGGTGAATGGCTTGACGATCAAACTTTTTTTCTATTACTGAACCAACACTTTTTGCACGCTCTTCATTCCTTTGTTCATCACCGCTACCATCTACAAACCCGCTTCATGAATAACAACATTCATACTATGAGTTCCTTCCAGAGTGTCATTCCGAACTTGTTTCGGAATCTCATGGAATCTGGCAAATGCCGCCCACAGCATCCATCGGAAAATAAATTCAGCAGGACGCACCAATTTTAAGATGGCTTGTAGATATCTTTATTTCTGTCATGTGCCCGGAGGCATACACCATTCATGATGCAATCACAGGTTACATGAATAATGAAACAAATGAACGCATCTGGACAAGAGCTGCTTTAGCGTATTCCAAATCTCAAAAGTGCAGCGGGAAAGCCGCAAGAAACTTATTGGTGACAGAATGATGAGTCAATGACCTATTCATTCAGCATCTTCCAAATTTTGTCCTTCAGCTGATCAATATTTTTTCCTGTTAAGGAAGAAATAAAAATATGGGGAAGTGTACGCGGCAGTTCTTTTTTCAGCATTTTTTCCAGTTCTTCATCAATCAAATCACTTTTGGTGATGGCGAGTAATCGGGGTTTGATGAGTAGTTCAGGATTGTATTGCTTGAGTTCGTTCAGTAAAACTTTGTATTCCTTCTTAATGTCGTTGCTATCGGCAGAAATCATAAACAGTAACAACGAATTACGCTCGATATGACGCAGGAAACGCTGGCCCAATCCGCGTCCTTCATGCGCGCCTTCAATAATTCCGGGAAGGTCGGCCATCACAAATGATTGATTGTCCCGGTAGGAAACAATACCCAGATTGGGTACGAGTGTAGTAAAAGCATAATTGCCAATCTCCGGCCTTGCCGCACTTACGGTAGAAAGCAAGGTTGACTTTCCTGCATTCGGAAATCCCACCAGTCCTGCATCAGCCAGAAGTTTTAATTCCAGAATTTTCCACCCTTCATTGCCATGTTCACCATCCTGTGCATATTGTGGCACCTGGTTGGTTGGACTTCTGAAATGCCAATTTCCCTGGCCACCACGACCACCTTTGATCAAAATTTCCTGCTGGTCATGCTCTGTAATTTCAAAGATGATTTCGCCGGAATCAGCATCCTTTGCTACTGTTCCCAGTGGAACCTCCAATAGCATATCGGCACCGCTGGCGCCAGTGCGGCGGGCATCTGCACCGGGCTTGCCATTTTTAGCATGAATGTGTTTGCGGTATTTAAGATGTAGCAATGTCCACAGTTGCTTGTTACCACGAAGAATTACATGACCACCTCTTCCACCATCTCCTCCATCAGGGCCACCTTTAGCTGTGATCTTATCGTGGCGGAAATGGATGCTTCCGGCACCACCGTTTCCACTGCGACAGAAAATTTTTACATAATCGACAAAGTTCGAACCTTCCACCGGGAATATTAAAATGTTGCAATAACCAACATGGTTACACAATGGGTGAAGGTAATCATTTGGAGGTGGTCAGGCAGTGCGTGGCAGCAGGTGATCTATCTCTCTGCAGAGCAATTCGAAAACTTCATCCACTGTACCTTCTCCTTTCAACTCAATAAATTTATGTTGCACGCTATAATAGGCGGCCAATGGAAGCGTCTGATCACGATAGACCTGCATTCGTTTACGGATTACTATTTCATTGTTATCATCAGTGCGCCCGGAAGTCTGGCCACGCAGCAATAAGCGCTGCACTACTTCTTCTTCCTGCACCAGCAGTGAAAGCACGATTGTTATACCGGAATTTCGTTCTGAAAAAAACTGATCAAGCGCATTGGCCTGCGGAATGGTGCGTGGGAAACCATCAAAGATGATACCCTGGCTGTTTATCAATCCATGTCCGTCGATGTAACTTGCAAGCACACGAAAAGTTAAATCATCGGGTACGAGATGGCCCTGGTCCATGTAAGACTTCAATTCATTTCCGAGATCTGAAGGAGTAGAGATCACTGCCCTGAAAATATCACCTGTTGAAATATGCGCCAGGCTGTATCTCTCTTTCAGCTTCACTGCCTGTGTTCCTTTGCCGCTGCCCGGAGGCCCAAAGAGTATAATGTTAAGCATGAGTTTAATAGATGTTTCTTTTTTAAAGTAGTTCCGTGTTTTCCTTTGTAAATAAAAAGTGGAAATACAGCAGTTTAACAGTTTAGCAGTTAAACAATTTCCGAATTAAAACTTGACATAAATGTCCTTTAAGTTTCTCCCTAATCCGTCATAATCTAATCCAAAACCCACAAGAAACTCATTGGGTACTTTGAAACCAATGTAGTTAATTTCAAGATCGTTTTCCAATGCATCCGGTTTGAAGAGCAAGGTAGCAACGCGAACTGTTTCAGGATGAAAGCTTTTGAGATGTTGTAAAAACTCTGCAACTGTTTTACCGGTGTCAATGATATCTTCCAGGATCACCACATTCCGGCCCTTTAAATCCGTATTCAAACCAATAATCTTTTTCACTTCTCCGGTTGATGAAGTTCCATTGTAAGAAGAAAGCTTTACAAATGTGATTTCGCAGTCAATATCCAGTTCCTGCATAAGTTGACCGGCAAACACAAACACCCCATTAAGGATACCGATGAAAAGCGGTTTTTCATGCCTGAGGTCGTGGTTCAGCTTTGCCGCCATTTCCTTGATCCGCTGCCGGATGGTTTCAGAAGGTATATAGGGGAGGAAATTAAGGTCATGCAGGCGAATAACATCCATGTGGTAAAAATAGCAGATTAGTTTTTAGAGGCAAGTGTTTGGGAGCAATTGGGTGTACGACAAATCATTCAGTTTTCTCGAGCAATGGTTGGTGTCCCGCCAACCATGAACTGTCATAGGGAATATACTGTCCGTGGTCGGCGTCTCGCCGACCACAAAAACAAAGATTTGTCGTGCACCCGCGCAATTATGTTCTTCGTGTTATTGCTAAAAGTTAGAAGAAATCGAAAGTCTGGAATCGTCAGTCGAAAATGAATTCATTCTTCCGCGAGGCGGTATTCATTTTTGGCTGCACGCCAGGACGGGAACCAGGAGGCTAAGAGGCCAATAGATAATACGGTGATGAAAACGAGGATGAAGTCGCCGGCTTTCATTTGAACAGGATAAGCATCGATAACAAAGGAGCCACCTCCTATTTTCAATATCTCAAATTTATGCTGGACGATTATGATGATGGCTGCCAGTAAAAATCCTGCGCAGCAACCGATCAGGGAAAGGAGGGTGCCTTCAAACAAAAATATTTTCCTGATGAGCCCTTCATCAGCGCCCATGGTTTTAAGGATGGCAATGTCCTTTTTCTTTTCAATCACCAGCATGGACAGTGAGCCAACAATGTTAAAAGCTGCTACTATCAGGATGAAAGTGAGGATGGCATACACGGCCCATTTTTCGGTGCGCATCACTTTATAGAGCACTGAATTTTGCTGGAGCCGGTTTCGCACTTCGAAATCCGGACCCAATAATTGCTGCATCTCTTCCTGGAGACGAAACTGATCAGCACCTTTTTCAGCCGCCACTTCGAGGTATGACACCTGCTTTTCATATTCGGTGAGCCAGCGTGCAAAGCTGAGCGGTACAAAAACATATTTGCTGTCGAACTCCGCCTGTATGGCAAAGCTGCCGGTAGGCTTTATGGGTCCGCGGTTAAAAGCATCTTCGGGATTGATGGAGGTCGTTTTATCTTTTCGTGGAACGTATATGGTGAGGAATCCGAATGGATTGTTGTAATTAATTCCCAGTGCCTGTTCTACTCCCAGGCCTACGATTGCAAAATCTTCCTCTCCATTCTTAAGATTGAAATCGCCGTAATACATGGTAGAATCAAGTCCGGTGAGCGATCCGTAATTGGGTTCCACTCCTTTCACGGTAGCAATGTATTGCCGGTCGTTGTAGGTAAGCAAAGCGTTTTCTTCCACCACTTCTGATACTGCACGAATGCCGCTGAGTTTCTTTAACGCTATCAACTGCAGCGAATCAGGCGTGAATGATTTACCCACCTTAGCGGTAATGGTGAAATCGGGATTGAAAGAATTGTAGAGTGAAATCACCAACCCTTCAAATCCATTGAAAACCGAAAGCACAAGGATCAATCCCAGTGACCCCACCAGCATGCCCAATACCGAAACCCAGGAAATGATGTTGATGGCATTGCTGGATTTTTTACTGATGAGGTAGCGGTACGCGAATTTGAGGGGAAGGTTCAAAGGATTTTCGATTTGTGATTTGCGATTTGCGATTGGATTTTGGGATAGATTATGGCTTTCAATCTCATCCGCCTTCGCTAAGGCTTCGGCGGATACATCCTTACTTCTCCTCTCCTTTGATCTTCTTGAAAATCTCTTCCATCCTAAACACCTCCGACAACGAATCATCCACAAAAAAATGAAGCTCGGGAATCCGGCGCACCTGGTTTCGGATAGCATTGCCCAGCTTATGGCGCAGTTCATTTTCACTTGCCTGCAGTAACTCAATCACTTCCTGCTGGTTGCTTACCTGGAAAAAACTCAGGTACACCTTTGCAGTGATCAGGTCACCGGAAACAGTGACATGTGAAATAGTGATCATGCCACCCTGAACCATCGACAAACCATCGCGCTGGAATATTTCACTCAACACCTCTTTAATCAGTTTGGCAATCTTTCTTTGTTTGATGGTTTCCATGGTAACAGTTTTAAAAAGAGTAAAAAAGGAAAATGAGCAGCCGAACCGGAACGAATTTATGGTAATAAAGTGCAACGGCTAAAAATATTTTCGGGTAATAAACGTATGTGCTTCCGTAAAAACTGCAGACCTACACTCAACGTAAAACCAAACACTGTATAATTCATTGGCTTTAAAGTTTGAAATATCAGTGAACACAGGGATATTTGATTCATTAAATCAATAACTGCTGCTTTTATTTCAATGGCATTTACCACTCCCTGATTTGAAAACCTACTTCCGGCTATTATCCTTTTCCAAACCTTATTCCGGCTATTTGCCTGAATATATTGTGCTGGCTTTTCTGAGCGTGGTTTTTGGTGCTTTGAATTTTTCACTGATTGTTCCGCTGCTGAATGTATTGTTTGGTACTTACGAAGTGCAACAGGAAGTGCTTAAGCCAGAATTTTCCTTTTCTGCCAATTATTTCATCAACCTGTTCAATTATTTTTTCCAGTCTGTACTTAATGAACGTGGAAAAATCGGCGCGCTCTGGTATGTCTGTACCATAATTCTCTGTTGTGTAACGCTGGCCAACATTTTCCGATACTGGTCGCAGCGGATCCTTGCCCGCATGCGAACCAACCTGATCCGTAACATCCGTGAAAATGTACACAACCAGTTTTTAGCGATACAGCCCGGTTATTTTCAACGGCAAAAAAAAGGAGACCTGCTTTCTGTGTTATCCAACGATTTACAGGAGATTGAGAATTCAGTAGTCACTTCGATACAGGTGGTTTTCCGTGATCCGGCAACGATTATTGCCTATTTTATTTTGTTGTTTGTGATTTCTGCACAGCTCACCCTGTTCACACTTATTTTTCTACCAATATCCGGCATCATCATCAGTGTGATATCACGGAGATTAAAAAAAGAATCGGTGAACAGCCAGGGTTTGCTTGGAACCATCATGTCGATTGCAGAAGAAACCATCAGCGGCAGCAAGATCATTAAGGCGTTTAATGCAGAACCGATGCTGCAGGAAAAATTCACGAAAGAAAACAACCGTTTCCGCCAATCAGCCAAATCCATTTTGAATACACGCGAACTGGCTGCACCACTCACGGAAACATTTTCGATTGCAGTAGTGGTTGGTATAATGATCTACGGAGGCACTTTGGTTTTATCACAACAATCCGGTTTATCAGCCAGTGAATTCATTGCATTCATCGCGCTATATTCGCAGATACTTCCACCTGCCAAGAATATTTCTTCGGCGGTAACCAGCATTCAGCGTGGGCTTGCTGCAGGGGAAAGAGTGTTGCATATTATTGATGAACCGGTCGAAATTAAGGAGGAACCGAATGCAATTGCCATTCATGCTTTTAACAGCAACATCGAATTCAGGAATGTTTCGTTTGGCTATGAAGAAAAACGGTATGCATTGAACAACATCAATGCAATCATACCTAAAGGAAAAGTAATTGCACTGGTTGGGCCATCCGGTTCCGGAAAAACAACTTTTGCCGACCTGCTGCCACGATTTTATGATCCTACCGAAGGAGCTATCCTGGTTGATGGTATTGACATCCGGAAATACAAGCTGAAAGACCTGCGTGGATTGATCGGAATGGTATCGCAGGAGCCGATCCTGTTCAATGATACCGTCTATAACAACCTTGTCTTCGGGATGGCAAATGTTACAGAAGAGGCTGTCATCAATGCTGCAAAGGTGGCCAATGCCCACGATTTTATTTCCCGCATGGGAAACGGGTATCAAACTATCATCGGAGACCGAGGTGGTAAACTGAGCGGCGGAGAAAAACAACGACTGACCATTGCACGCGCAGTGTTGAAGAATCCGCCCATCCTGATATTGGATGAAGCTACATCCTCGCTCGATACCGAATCTGAACGGTTGGTGCAGGATGCATTGTACAAACTGATGCAACACCGTACCAGCATTGTAATTGCGCACCGTCTTTCCACCATACAAAATGCCAATGAAATATTTGTGCTGCAAAAAGGAACGCTGGAAGAAAGAGGCACACACCAGGAACTTTTAGCGAAGAAGGGTGTGTACAAACATTTGGTGGATTTGCAGATGTTGTAAGAGGGTGAAGAGTTGAAGAGTTTGAAGAGTTTGAAGAGTTTGAAATGTTTGAAGGGTTTGAAATGTTTTGCGGTTATCTTAGAACATCAGTAATCGTGTTACGTGCATTGTGATAAATGATTTGTCTTTCGTTCCTAATACGGAATATACTGAAACTTATGAATCACCAGTTCCGCGTTCAACCCGTTTGATGGATCATCTCATTTGCCATTTCCATTGGCATCAAACACCCAGAAATTGATGTGTGGTCTTGTGTCGCTTCCGGGCTCAGGAATTACAATGAGATCAGAAATAACGCCACCTTCATTTGCAGTGCGTGGAGGATTATTCGTATCTTAGACGAAAGAATCGGTGAGCGTTGCAGCAGTGGTATCCTCACCTTTATGTGGTTGTAACCGGTTGTACAAGCTGCTTCTTACAGCAATTCAATAAAACAAAGAGAGGAGCTAAAACAAACAGTTACTTTTTAGAAATGCGTTGCATCATCATTTTATTTTTTTAAGAGAAGCGATCTCAGAATGTTTCTTAGGCCGTGATGCCGAATTTATTTCGGTATCTATCTGTGATTAAGAACGGATCCTGTCCACAGGATCCTTCGGAAAACAAGTTCAGGATGACTTCCGGAATTTTGAGATAGTTTCAAATTACTGAAGATTGTTTTCCCAAAAATAAAAATTGTGTTCGGTGTCAAGTTCAAATCCCGTATCAGGATAAAGCTGGTTACCGATCTGATTGCTGATCTCTGTTTCCAGTGAAAGTCCTGCGGCATTTGTTTCCATCGCCAGCATCTTACACCGTTCAATCAATAACTTCGAAAGACCTTGTCTGCGAAATTCAGGCTTTACAAACAAGTCATTCAACAGCCACCATCTTTTCATTCTTGTGGAAGAAAAAAGTGGGTACAATTGCGTGAATCCAGCAACAGTTCCATCATCGTCCACCACCAGGAAAATGATTGATTCATTGTTCCCGATACGTTCCTGCAGAAATAGCTTTGCTCCATCAGGATCAGTGGGTTTCCGATAAAACATTCTGTAAGCATCAAATAACGCAGCTAACTGATCCAGGTGTTTAATCGTAGCAGTTACTATTTTCATGAAACAGATTTAGTTCTGTAAATAAGTGAAGCAATCAATGAAAGTACTGTTCCGAAAATAGCTGAAAATAAAAAAAGCAGTCCGTATGATTGAGGTGACCCATCATAAGACATATCTACTTCCTTCATCGCTTCCTCCATTTGTTTCGGCGTTGCATTCGCTGCCGTCAGTTGGTTTAATGTGAATGCTTTGTAGGTAGCATAAAAGTCAGGGTTGATGAACTGCACATACAACAGGATGATAACTACAAAAGCCAGGCTGTAAAGCACTGTGAGAGCAACACCGGTTTTCATACCATCGCCAAAAGAAAGTTTGTTACCCTGGTTTTTTCTTGCTTCACGAATGGCAAGAAAAATGGTGACCCAGAATACAATCATGTTGGCATTGCGGGTAAACTGACCAATGTCATGACGGGTTGTATTGAATCCTGCCACATGTTCTATCAGGATCCAGATCACTGCAAAGGCTACGGAAATAACAAGGTATTTGCCGACTGCTTTATTCATCATGAAAACAATTTGCCATGAAGAAACGGAATTATTCCTTTAGTTAGATTCATACGGAAATTTTGGTAGTGCCTTAGAGGCTGTTTTGAAATGATCTGGAAATTCTTCTATACCTCCGCAACCCCCGCCTGCGTGACGCAGTCGGGCAAGGCTTCGACAACTTGTCCTGAGCTTGTCGAAGGAGGCTCAGGGTGACCGACGCGCCGAGGTCATGTTGAGCTTGTCGAAACATTGGGCAAGTAATTTTTTTAAATGATTTCAAAACAACCTCTCAGTTTCACTTTGAAACCGATGTTTTTATCCATTGATTAGAAATCACTGGCAATAGGTAGCTGCTGTGTTATCTATTGCACCCGATTTTTAATCGGGTGCTTCTTTCTTGCTGAGATTTCTGAAATTTTAAAAACCTAAATTATAGCGAGATTAAGACTATGGCACTAAAGTTTCAAGCAGTGCAAAATAATTAGTTGTTCAATATTCAATCCTCTCCCAAACTTCTCCACAAGTATAAAGTTGCATACGCTTCCCAGCCCTTATACTTTTTAAATAGCTTCTCTACTTCCTGCAAGGTTGGCTTTTGATCCAGCTTTAAATGTTTCCTCACAGCCTGGTGTAATCCTGCATCTTCCATTGGAAAAGCGTTGGGGTAATGAAAGGTTTTCATAAGGGCATAGTTCGCAGTCCAGTTGCCAATGCCTTTAAGTTGAAGCAAAGATTGTTTTGCTTCATCAAATGAAAGCTTTGAAAGTTTTTCTTTCGAAATCAATCCTGAAGTAAAAGCTCTCGCCACTGTAATAACATATTCCGCCTTCTGCCTCGAAAATTGAAGCGCCAGCAATGCTGCCGGTGCCAGTTCTGCCACCACTTGCGGAAGCGGAAAATGATAATAGATTTGTCCGTTCCATAAAAATTTTGTTCCGAACGCAGCTACGAACTGCTGCTTTAACCTGTAGGCAAAGGTCAGGTTGATCTGTTGCCCGATTATAGCCCAGGAAAGCGATTCAAACAAATCAGGCATGCTGACGATGCGGTAACCGGAATATTTCTTTACGAGTGGCCGGAGGAGCGCATCCTTCGAAGCCATTTTGTAAAATGGCCTCAGGTCGTTTTTCAGATCGAACCATTCTTCAACATAACCACTAACTGCCTTTTGGATTGCTGAAGTAATGCGCCCATTCAATACCGTTACAATAAGATTGCTGTGAACATTTGTTGTTATCGAAAACAAAATTGTTTCCCCATTTACCAGGATTATTTTCTCCACCTTTTCGCCCTGTGTTACATGAAGCAGTTCATGTGGTGAACGGTTCAGAAAATGAAGGCACTGGTGAAAGCTGAATTCCTTTGGCGTTTCAATTACAAATGAAGACATGATTCAGTGAAAGTAAATCGAATTGAAGAAAGTATCTTTGTCATGCATGTAACTTTCTTCTTCTATGTACATCCCCAAACTTTACCGCAACAGTGACTTTCCTGAAATCGAAAATTTTTTGCGTCAACATAGTTTTGCTGCACTCATTAGTCTGCATGAAGGGAAACACTGGGCCACTCACCTACCACTTGAGCTCGAGGTGAATGAACAGGGAGAAAAGGTATTGTGGGGACATATTTCAAAGGCAAATCCACAATGGAAAAGTTTTGGTGAAAACCAGGAAGTGATGGCTGTATTCATGGGGCCACATTCCTACATTTCTTCTTCCTGGTATGATCATGTAAATGTTCCTACCTGGAATTACATTGCAGTACATGTGTACGGCAAAGTGAAGCTGATGCAGGGTGATCAGTTATACGAAGCACTCCGTCGATTGGTGAATAAATATGAAGTTATTTCAAAAAATCCGGTGAGCATCGATACCAT
>JBDSEW010000107.1:0-6008 GCA_039919825.1 Chitinophagales bacterium
CTGGTAGTGATGATGATCTGGCTGAACTATAATTCACTCAGCCTGCTGATCGGTTTTGAATTGAATGCGAGCATTGAAATGAATAAGAATATGCGTAAGGATAATATCCTGCAGAAGAAGGAAGCGGAGGATCAATAATACTATACCATTTCAGATTACATCGGGGTTGTTGCTGCTTCAAAAATTTTACCTTCCAATGCTTGCTCCTTGTACAAAAAAACTCCCGGCATATACCGGGAGTTTTTACTGATTAGTGGTGCCAAGCAAACTTATTCTATCACCATCTTATGTGTAATAGAGCTATTGCCATTTGACACGGTGTAGAAATAGATTCCGGAAGCCATTGAAGCCTTGCTGATAGAAACAATATGTTTACCCGCGCCAAAAGAATAGTTCTTTTCAGAAATTGTTTCCGCAAGCAGGTTGTGAACTTTCACACATATCTCCGCAGCTTTATTCAATTCAATGCTGAATTGAGTAGCAGTACTGAACGGATTTGGATAGTTGCCAGAAACAACCAATGGTTCAGTGTTCTTCACACCATCAATACCTACCGGGAAATCGGAATCGCTAAAGGTAACATTGCTGAAGTACACAAAATTCTTAGCTAATTCAAAGCTTGAATTTGGATCAGTATCAATGATTGCAACCGGTATAATCGAACTTGCGGTAACTTCATTCCTCAGGCAAGTGGGAGCGAGATTTGGCAGAATACATTTTCCGTCATATTCTGTAGCGTAACTGATATTCTTGAGTGGTGAAAGCTGCCAGCTGTCAACGTCCAAACCAATTGCAAAAAGATTAGGATAAATGTTGTCATAATCAGCATATGGATCTGTCAAAGACGGATCAGTATCGATCCATGAAAAAAATACCTTGCTCCCGTCCGGAGTTGTGCTTGCCTGGCAACGGTTGTCTTCAGTATAGACTACTCCACCTGCGCCGGTTCCAATATTGCCGCGGAATGTTGCAATGCTGTCAACATCCAGGCGCACTACTTCCCAGCTTCCATTTTTGCGGGTAATGTCATATGCATGAAAGTTAAGGCCCGATTGAAAGCCATAATCAATTCCATTTCCAATCATATTTACGTAGTGTGGGTTTCCAAGATGATCTACCACCATATCTGCTTCGTAGGCAGTGGTGGGAATTCCGCTACCCAATGGATCAAGGTCCAGAACTACATTTTCGAAAGTGGTGAGGTCGAGGTAAGTTGGTTCAGACCAGTTAGCGCCACCATCATTCGTTGAGATAAATACAGGCTGATACACGTATAATCCATCACTAATAAAGTCGCCGCCGATGCAGATCCATCCTTTCATGCCGGTGGGATCAAAAGCAATCAATGGATTCAGGTCATACGTCAGGTTCTCACCATTCACAGGATCGATAAATGTTAGTTCAGGAGGAAGGGTAAGTGTTTTTGCGATCGTCCAGTCAACATTTCTGGTAGCGGAGTTCCAAACTCCCTTCATTACCACGTAATTGCTGTCATTATAAGTTGCTGTAACATCATCTTCATCCCATACCGGGCTGATGGTCCAGAACTCACCCGGCTTACCATTGCACATTGATGTTAATATACCCACTTCACCATGGTTGATAGAATCAATCACTTCTCTGAAGCTGGATGGAGTTCCGTCAATTTTGGCAACACCGCTGATGCTCCCATCCCAGGTATTTATGGCACTTTCTCCATTGTGCCACGTTCCAATGTAAGCAAGGTAAATGCTGTCTGCCACACCTGCACCGGAAGGATTAGTAAGTGCACCCATGGGATAGCGTCCGTTAATTCCCCCAACACCATTACCATCTGTGTTCGGATTCAACGGGCCTATATCATTCAGGAAGCTCAGGCCTGCATCTTTTGATACATCGAATCTGTATTGTGAACTGGTGCCGCCAAATACACCTCCGTTGTTTCGGTGAATGAATACTACTGTTTGGAGGCTGTTATCAGCAGCTATCACATTGCATTGGTTATTTAAAACGGAAAGTCCATTGGCTGAACTTCCCAGCATTACATATTCAAGATCGCGGGTACCCTGCGAATATTGTAATACAGTAGAAGCGTTTCCCGAAGGTTGGGCCAAAATGTTTTCTTTGGAAAAATCAATGTTCAATTTTGGATTTGCGATGTGTGTTGTCTTTGTGTTTTGCGCAAAAACAAAAGTTCCAATCCAGAATGAAATTACAAGGAGTGTAAATTTTTTCATGGTTCAGCTATTTGGTTTGATCGTTCAACTAACAATATCAAAATTATGAATTTTGAAACATTTCCATTATTTATTTTTATCTGTATATCTTCTATGAATTCAACATCCAATTGGTATTAAAGATGAGGTGAAAGTATAGGGAGTGTTCAGTGCCCAAAGGAAATATTCAGCAAATGGGAGATAACATAAGATAACATAAGATTTCAAGGTGCTTACAGGGCACAACCCAAAAAGAAAAACCTCCCGTTTGAGGAGGTTTTTCTTAAAAGGCACTCTTTAAAAAATTAGTTATTCAAAAGATTCAGTGGAAGTGTGGTATTAACATTTCCCGACTTAACATTTACATAGTAAATTCCATTTTCCATTCCGGAAAGATCTACCTGTGCTTTGTTGTTGGAAATCTTTAAAGCATTAAGATTCATAACCACCTGGCCAATACTGTTGGTGATGGAGATGGATACTTCGCCTTGTCCAATCTTTTTAAAGTCAAGGGTAGTTAATCCTGTGGAAGGATTGGGGTAAAGAGAAATTCCAGAAGCAACATTATTAACATCCGTAACACCAACGTCAATACCCAGGTCAGACACGGGCATCTGAACATACACGATTTCATTTTCCTGGCCATTGTTCGCCGGATCAAAAGTAGAGGTGGAAATACCTGCATTGAAATCACGCTGGTAAACCAACCTAATGTTGTCATCCACTGTACGTGCCATGCATGAATACGCTCCTTCTGAAAACTCATCACTTACCACATCAATAGGGTCAGCCCATGATTCACCATTGTCCTGACTTGCAGAAACATAAATGTGGCGGATTGCCTGGCCTACGCCATCCGATGAATTTTCAACAGCAGCCATGTAGGAAAGGTAGATATTGCCGTTGATGTCAATTCCTGCACTTGGATAGGAAACAAGGCCTTTAAACGAGAAGGTTCCGATAGCAATACCACCAGATCCATCGTCAGGAAACTCTAAAGCGCCGCTGCCATCAAGGTCAAGAGCACCTAAATTTTCAATTGGTGCAGGTTCAGGCAATGTTTCATTCCAATACATCAAAGCATTGGTAAAATAATAGCTGTAAGAAGCATCTCCTGCAATGTCGTTCACAATAAACATGTCGCCCCACCAAAGATGTACCATACCATCATTGTCAACCAGAATGGCAAAAGAACCATCAGAGATGCGAATGCTGTCCGCAATGCCATCACCATTGGTGTCTGTTATAGTATCATCGGTAAACTTAAAGTATGGATGCTTGTACACGATAGTCTTTGACCAGTTATCTCCGTTATCGGTAGATTTGTAAAGTAAAACATCGTTGGAAATGCTTCCACCGACTACGATAGCAACCGTATTTCCATTTGCATCAATCTGGTAGGCATCGCCGGCAAATCCTACATAGTTTTCTGCAGTTATATCGGGTAGTTCTACATTGGTTTTATCCCAGGTTGCACCACCATCAGTTGAACGATAATACATCGGTTCGCCATTCAATCCATTATAAAGGGCACCGGCATTGGCCGTAGGTGTGGTTAAGGAAATCACGTGAATATTATTTCCGTTGGTAGCTGATTTAGACCAGAGGTTTCCACCTGTGGCATCGTTTTCCAAAGCAGTAAGACTTTCTGCCCACGTACCTGTACCGGCAGCTGGACGTGATGTTTGTTGCATCACAAAAGAAGTGGTGTTGTGTGCAAAAACATTTTCGGAACCATTGGACGGGATTGCGATATTGGGGAATCCAGTACGCTGAAGTTCAATCTTTGAGGTAGGAGCCGGACCCCAGGTGGTTCCGTCAAAAAAATTATAGCCTGTTCCGCGATTCGGAAATCCTGAGGCTGCATCAGGAGAAAAAGTCCATACAGCCGACATAGTTCCTGTAGTGCTGTTGTAAACCAGGCGATCCGAAATTGCATTATTTGTTTGCAGGTCATAAAAGGTAGTTCCAATAGTGGTTTCGGTAAACTCACGAATAGTTTGCGATTGGCCAATCTGGGAATTGGTGATAGTTGTTTGTGTGGCTTCAGGCAATAGTTCATCACCGGTGGCTACTTGCGGAACAACTGTAGGACCCTTGTAATATTGAGGTTTCACCTGGGCCGGATGGTGAGTAACCGTGGTTTGGCCAAATGCTATATTGGCCAATAAAAGCACCACTGGAATAAGTGTAAATTTTTTCATGATGGTAAAGTTTAGTTAAAAAATGTGGTTCATTGATGATAGCCAAAATTATAAATTTCAAACTAATGTGCTAATTTATTTACTGCACATCCCTTTGCAGGGTGTTAATTATCAGGCAACTTCCAGGACACAGGTAAATCTCGGTGGTTTAATTCATGCGAAAAAATTAGCGCAAAAGTTTTACGATTTAATGACAGTATTTATAGCAGAAAGCATATTTTTTCCGGCCTCTTTTCGGGCTTTGTATGTATAGAAATGAAGTTTAAAAGGAGTACTTGAACTACTAAAAAAAGAAAACCCCTCCATTCGGAAGGGTTTTCTTTGCAATTTCTAAAAAGCAATTAGTTATTTACCAGATTCACCGGGAGGGTTGAATTCATATTTCCGGATTTAACATTCACATAGTAGATGCCATTTTCCATTCCGGAAAGGTCTAACTGTGCTTTGTTATTGGTAACTTTTAAAGAATTAATAGTCTTTACCACCTGGCCAATGCTGTTGGTTACAGAAACAGTTACTTCAGACTGTTTGATTTTTTTGAAATCCATGGTGAGTAAGCCGGTAGATGGATTAGGGTAAAGTGCAAGTGTCTGCTCCACATTTTTTACAGCATTCACTCCAATAATACCATCTACACCAAAATCTTCTACGTTGGCTTCCACATACATCATGGTGTTTTCTTTTCCAACATTACAGGATTGGTTATTCGCAATACCAGCGCAATAGTCAAGCATGTAGAGCATCTGTATTTTGTTGTCGATCACATCTCTTGCAAGGTCAGCAAATGCACCATTGGAGAATTCGTCATAGGCAAGGTTGATGTCAACTGGTTCCTGCCAGGTTTCACCGTTATCGTTTGAAGCAATAACATACACATGCTCGTTGTTGAATCCAAATCCATCATCCGTATTTTCAACTACTGCAGTGTAAGAAAGAAAAAGGTTGACACCGTCAGTTGCAAGATTTGGATGAAGGGCAATACCTGAATTAAGATATCGACCAAGTTCATTTATTTCAAGTACACCGCTTCCATCCACATCAATTGATCCAGTTACAATAACCGGAGGCAATTCGTTTTCGGCAAATGTTTCATTCCAGTAACCAATACCATTGGTTCCAGGGAAGTAAGAACGTGCGTCAGTAGCAGTAGGATCATCATCCAACACACGCACATAACCGAAAGTTACATGGCATCTTCCTTCTGCATCAATCAACACACTGAAACCTTCATCGGTTGAATCAAGTGTATCCGCTTCTCCATCTCCGTTAACATCTGAAATGCCCAAAGCAGGATAGTGATCAATAGGGAAATCCCATACCAGTGTTTTAGTCCAGGTGGTTCCGTTATCGATTGATTTCAACAATACTACATCTGTATAGCTTTCGCCAACAACAATTGCTACGGTGCTGCCTTTCGTATCTATGGCATATCCATCGCCGCTGAAACCATTGTAGAAAGAAGAGTCAACCAGTTCAGGTACAACATTCACGATATCCCAGTTAGCACCATTATCGGTGGAACGGGAATAGCAAAGTGCTCCGTCCTGACCTTTATAAATTTCTCCTCCGTTTGCTACAGGATAAGTAATCGAAATGGCATGAATGTAAT
>JBDSEW010000151.1:0-4582 GCA_039919825.1 Chitinophagales bacterium
TGCTTGCATTTTTGGCTTTGTGGAGAACAGGGGAAACCTATGGGAAAGACCTTGACTACCTCGAAGAAAGCTGACACGTGTAAGCGTTTCGTTTTTTTCAGGCAATCGTAAAGAAAGAAAAGACAGAAAATTGCATCAACTTAAGATCAACTCAGGCGTTAAAGAACACCAATTAACTTTTAGCTTTAATTTTTTATACCAAACCCCATGCAAGGACAACTACGTGTAAACATTGAGAACATTTCTCCTGAACTCGATGGAGGAAGATATGCGATTAAACGAATAGCAGGAGAGCGGGTAACGATGGAAGCAGATATTTTTTCTGACGGACACGATAATATAAATGCCCGCATCGCTTACAAACATGCGGCTTCAACTGATTGGAATTTTACGTCTATGGAATTACTTTACAACGACCGGTGGAAAGGAAGTTTTGTAGTGGAGGCAATGGGATTCTGGGATTTTAAAATACAAGCCTGGGTAGATCATGCGATGACCTGGCAACATGATTTAAAAAAAAGGGTGAAGGGAAAACAACCCGTTGCAGTTGAATTATTGATTGGTGCCAATCACCTCGAAAAAATACTGAGTGGAGCAACTAAGCGTGAGAAGATAGAAATTGCTAAAGTGATTTCACTGTTGCGTGATGAAAAGAAATATGACAAGGCAGTGGAAGAGGCATTGAGTGAAAAGGTTGCGGAATGGATCCGCAAATATCCTGACGATAAGATCATCACTGAATACCCTGCCGATGGTAAAGTATTTGCCGACCGGAAAAAGGCCGGCTTCAGCACCTGGTATGAACTGTTTCCGCGATCAACAGCTACAGAGCTTGGGAAGCATGGTACTTTTAATGATGTAGAAAAAGTGCTTCCGCGACTGGAGGAAATGGGTATTGATGTTTTATACCTGCCACCCATTCATCCTATTGGTGCTTCCAACAGAAAGGGGAAAAATAATGCAGCAGTTGCGAAAAAGGGAGAGTATGGTTCTCCCTGGGCAATAGGGTCCTCTGAAGGCGGACACAAATCAATTCTCAAGCACTTCGGCACTTTGGAAGATTTTCAAAAACTGGTGAAAAAAGCCGAATACCATGGTATTGAGATTGCACTCGACTACGCACTTCAATGTTCGCCTGATCATCCATATGTGAAACAACATCCTGAATGGTTTACCTGGCGGCCAGATGGAACAGTGCAATACGCTGAAAATCCTCCTAAGAAATACCAGGATGTTTTACCTATCAATTTCGAAACCGGTGATTGGAAAAATCTTTGGAATGAATTAAAAAGCATTGTCGAGTTCTGGATTGAAAATGGAGTGAAAATTTTCAGGGTCGATAATCCGCACACCAAGCCGTTTCCTTTTTGGGAATGGCTGATCAGGGAAATTAAAACAGAACATCCTGAAGTTTTATTCCTTGCAGAAGCCTTCACACGTCCGAAAGTAATGCAGCTATTGGGAAAAATAGGATTCTCGCAGTCTTATACTTACTACTCATGGCGCAATACCAAGCAGGAGATCATCCAATACATGAATGAACTCACCAAAACAGAAATGAGTGATTACTTCCGTCCTAATTTCTGGCCCAACACTCCCGACATTAATCCGTACATGCTGCAAAGCGGATTGGAATCACAGTTCATTACACGATTGTTTATGGCTGCTACACTCAGCTCCAGCTATGGATTTTACGGACCGGTGTATGAAATGATGGTGCATGATGCACTGCCGGGAAAAGAGGAATACCTCAATTCAGAAAAGTACGAAGTGAAATGGTGGGATTGGCAGGCAACCAATAAATTGAAAGAGTTGATTGCTATTGTAAATGAAGCACGATATGAAAACGAAGCATTACAACAAACCAACAATATTCAGTTTTGCGAAACGAGCAACGATAAACTCATTGCCTTCTTCAAGCAAAATGACCATGGCACCAATTCAATGCTGATGGTGGTCAACCTCGATCCATACTATAAGCAGGGAGGATACGTGCAGGTGCCTATAGGCCGCTTTGGAAAAAGTGATTATATCGCGTATGTCGTCCACGACCTTATCAATGATGTATCTTACACGTGGAGCCGTGAATGGAATTTTGTAGAGCTGGATCCTTATGTAATGCCGTGTCATTTATTTAGAATTGAAGAGGTTTAAATGAATGACAAATTGAACAGTGGATAATGGATATTGAAAATTGGATATTGTCGGATATTGAAAATTGAAAATTGAATATTGAATATTGGATATTAAAAATTGAATATTGAATTTGAATATTCAACATTCAACATTCAATGTTGAATCAAACAATGCTATTTAATTTTATCATCTATAAAAATCAATTATTATGAAATTCAATTTGCAAAACCGATTGATTGACTTTACAGTCCAATGCTGTGATTTGGCAGAATCACTTCCCAAAACAAGAACTGGAAATCATTTGGCGGATCATTTTATCCGCGCAGGAATTTCACCTTCTTTGAACTATTCAGAAGCAACAAGGGCCGAATCAAGAAATGATTTTGTACATAAAATGAAAATATGCATTAAGGAGTTACGTGAGACGCTGGTTTGTATGAAGATAATAACTCTAAAGAAAATGCATCCGGATCATGAACCCATTATTAAACTGATGAAAGAGAACGACGAACTTGTAGCAATTTTTCATAAAAGTATTACCACTGCAAAGTCAAATACTTCTTCTTCAATAAAAGTGAAATAGTGAACTTTGATTCATTATGTTTGATGAATTGGCAGTTGAATATTGAATATTGAATATTCAACATTCAACATTCAACACTCAATATTCAACATCCAATGTCCAATATTGAAATTGAATTGAATTGAATTGAATATCAAATCGTAAGAATAAATTGATGGAAGTACCAAAAGTAAATGCTGACCTGGTGTTGGAACTTGCTCAATCGTGGTCAGATTTCCCGCGCGACAGCCATGCTATTGAGCAGCTGGAAAAAAATATTCTGCCGGAATATGTGCGGTCTTGTCGCTGGTTTGCAGGAAAGGCAAGAAAGATTACAGCCATTTGTGTCGACAGCATGCTTACCGTGAATGCTGCTTTTCCGCAATCAGCAGCCTTTCCTTCGCCGGGTTCCACGTTTCATTTGCTGATTGTTAAGGCAAAATACCGGACTGGGAAACTGGAACAATACCTTTTACCCCTGGCACTCATTCATGCTGATCAATCTGAACATGCTCATCCAAAAGGAATCATCGCAACCACAAGGACAAATGATGCGGAAATGGTACTGATCGATGCTATTTATGACCATGGATTTCGCACCTTATTGTTTCATCACCTTTTTCATTCCTCTAAAATCAAGCAATCTAAGGGGTCTTTGTTTTTTATGAAAGGGAAGGCATTCAGACAGGAAGATTTTACGGATAGTATTTCTTCCCGTGTGCTGGATGCAGATCAAAGCAATTCATCGTTAATTTTCGAGGAGAAATATTTCCTGAAGATCTACCGGAAGCTTTTTCGCGAAACCAATCCTGATGTGGAAATGGTGAGCTTTCTGACGGAGAAGGCTGGCTATTCACACATTCCTGCTTTCGCAGGTACGTTCGGTTGGAAAAAAGCGTACAGCGCTCCCATCACCTTTGGTATGATGCAGGAGAAAGTAGAGAGTATCAAAGATGCGTGGTCGCTGATAGGTGACTACCTTAATGAATATATTTTCGGTGTTGTGGACGGCAATACCATCATAAGCCAGGTCGTGCTCGACCAGGTCGGATTGCTTGCAGTTAGAACTGCTGAAATGCACCTTGGCCTGGGTAGTGATCCCAATGATGCTGCATTTTCTCCCGAACCATTTAATGATGAATACCGCCATTGGTTGTTCGCACATTTTGAATCGTTGCTGAAAAGGCGCACGCAGTTGGCGAAAGAAAATTATGATGCGATGGATGAAAAAGGAAAAATACTCGCCAAATATTTTCTGCAGCATACAGATGCGATACGCACCATTTTCTTACGGATCAAAACACAACCTATTCAATCGCTGCGCACCAGGATTCATGGAGATTATCACCTTGGCCAGATACTTTATAATGGAAGAGATTACATTATTCTTGATTTTGAAGGTGAACCGGAAAGTTCAATCAGCAACCGAAAGATCAAGCATTCACCATTAAAGGACGTTGCTGGAATGTTGCGTTCTTTTCATTATGCAGTAAGTGCTAAACTTTATTTCAGTCCCGAAACAAAAGAGATGGACGATGTGATGATTGAAAATGCAGCGCAACACTGGTACAAGGTGATTTCAGAAGCGTACCTTCAGCAATACTATGATACAATAGGAACAGGCAACCTGCTGAGCAATGATAAAAGTGAGCAGGTTTTTTTGCTGCAAACACATTTGCTGGAGAAAGCAATTTACGAATTGGGATACGAATTCAATGGCCGTCCCACCTGGGTAAAAATTCCCCTGAAAGGAATCGAACAGGTATTAAACGAAATCACGTAGAGACGCGATGCTTCGCGTCTCACAAGACGCATCGCATCGCACCGCAACATTAAATAACAGAGACAATATGGAACATACATCAGCAGAACAAACA
Organism: Chitinophagales bacterium; assembly: GCA_039919825.1. Classification (GTDB taxonomy): domain Bacteria; phylum Bacteroidota; class Bacteroidia; order Chitinophagales; family UBA10324; genus JACCZZ01. Next base: position 4,576 of record JBDSEW010000151.1, read on the forward strand.
GATGCAG
>JBDSEW010000186.1:0-18128 GCA_039919825.1 Chitinophagales bacterium
ATTTGTCTCTATTTGATTTTCTGAGAGATGTAAGATCCCTGTTGATGCCATACCTTAAACAGGAGGAAGCACCCTAAACAGAATGTCATTTATTGAGTTACAGAAAAAATGATTGCTTTTTATCTGCAAACAATTAAAACAAAAGCTCTATTTTAAAGTCCCAAAGAGAAACCATGAGAATATACATTGCATCAAGCCGTAGAAATCAGCATGCCCGGGAAATGCTCTCTACCATGATGCTTCTTAAAGGACATGAAGTGTTTTCAATAGAAGGTCATAGTGCTCCTGAAGAGCAAATTTCTGATCTGCCTGTGGATTTCGCAGAATGGAACAGTACAGAATATGCCAACCACAGTTTTGAATTGCACACTAAAAGTGCCATGTCAGCGGATTTGATCATTTATATAGGCCCTTCAGGAAAGGATGCTGCGGCAGTATGCGGGATGGCGTTTGCAAAGGGAATTGCCATTTTCGGACTCTTTGAAAAAAGCGAAGATTTTGGGCTCATGCGAAAGATGATGGTTCGCTGGTTTGAACATTATGATGATATGTTCAAGGAAATTGACGCCTACTCAGACGTGCTGGAAGCAGCAGGTATCAAGATCGGGACCTGATATTTATTTCCGTTAATCAGGCATGTATTTCAGACCGGTATTTATCTTTAGACACTCTATTGAATATTCAATCTATTGCAGGAGCTCAACTTGATAAACATTCCACCCCTGAGTTATTAATAAGTAACCTCCAAAGAAGCGGTAATATCAATCTTAAGGTCAATACCTCTTTTACTTTCCACAATAATTTCCTCTTACTTAATTTAGAAATTATTTTCTAAGCATTGTATTTTTATACTTAATTGTATGGTTTATTAAACTATATTTTAAAAAATATTAGAAAATATTTTCTAATTACAAAAATCTTTTGTAGGTTTCACAATTATTAGCAGACTGCAATCCTATTCTTCACTAAAACCAAAAAACACCCCATGGCAAATGTACTCTGGTTGCAAGGTGGTGCCTGCAGTGGCAACACTATGTCTTTCTTAAACGCCGAAGAGCCAACCGTGGTAGAGTTGGTTACGGATTTTGGCCTGAATATTCTCTGGCATCCTTCCATGGGATTAGAAATAGGGCACCAGGTAACACGCCTTCTGCAGGATTGCATTTCAGGTAAAGTGAAGTTAGACATCCTTGTTTTTGAAGGCACTATTATACAGGGCCCAAAGGGTTTAGGAACCATGAATTATTTCTGTGAGCGACCCATGAAAGATTGGGTGAAAGAATTATCAAATGTTGCAGCATTTACAGTAGCCATTGGTGATTGCGCAACCTGGGGAGGGATTCCTGCAGTTCCACCTAATCCAAGCGAGAGCACGGGGCTTCAATTCCATAAAAAAGAGAAAGGAGGCTTCCTCGGGGCAAACTTTATGTCAAAGGGCGGACTACCTGTCATCAACATTCCCGGATGTCCTGCACATCCAGATTGGATCACCCAGATATTGGTAGCCATAGCAACCGGACGCATTAAAGACGTAGAAGTAGATAGCTTCCACCGTCCCACTACCTTCTTCAGCGACTTTGTTCAAACCGGTTGCACCAATGCCCGGGCTTTTTCTGAAAAAGTAGACGGTCATTTTGGAAAGCGTGGCGGTTGCCTGTTTTATGAAGTGGGTTGTCGTGGACCCATGACGCATGCCAGTTGTAATCGCATATTGTGGAACAGGCATTCGTCAAAAACAAGATCCAATCATCCCTGTCTCGGCTGTACCGAACCTGGGTTCCCTCATCATGATTTACAGAAAGGCAGCGTAATGAAATCCATGAAATACCTGGGTTTCCTGCCAAGAGAAATACCGGCTGGAGACAATAGGTTGACGTATTACTTCAAAGCCGGAGTTGGGAAGGTAATGGGAACTCCAAGCAAAACTTTTCAAACCACTAAATAAGAAACACCATGGCAACAAAAGAACTTAACATTTCCCCCGTCGGCCGGGTTGAAGGCGACCTTGATGTAAATGTTTACATGGAAGATGGTGTGGTAACAAGGGCTAATACACAAGCCTCCATGTTTCGTGGTTTTGAAATCATTTTGCGTGGAAAAGATCCTCAGGCGGGATTAATTGTAACACCTCGTGCATGCGGCATCTGTGGTGGTTCGCACCTGTACTGTGCTTCTTCTGCACTGGATACTGCATGGAAAACAACGCTGCCTCCCAATGCTTTACTACTGCGCGCTATTGGACAAGCAAGTGAAAGTTTGCAAAGTGACCCACGATGGTTCTATGCGATTTTCGCAACCGATATGGCGAATAAAAAATACGCCAATAAGCCATTGTACGACGAAGTAGTCCGCCGTTGGGCTGCCTATGTTGGCAAATCATTTCAAATTGGTTTAACCGCCAGCGGAAGGCCCGTGGAGATCTATGCGATTTTTGGCGGTCAGTGGCCACATAGCAGTTATATGGTTCCGGGTGGTGTAATGTGCGCACCAACATTAAAGGACATTACCCGTGCGTATGCCATTTTGCGCCAGTTTAAGAATGACTGGCTCGAAACAGTTTGGTTGGGATGTTCAATCGAACGCTACATGCAGATAAAAAGCTGGGACGACATGATGGTGTGGCTGGATGAAAATGAAAGCCATCGCAACAGTGATCTTGGTTTGTATTTACGTGCAGGTCTGGAATTCGGGCTTGATAAGATGGGTCAGGGACTTGGCAAATACATCGCTTACGGTACCTTCCTGCATAAGGACAGGTATAACAAACCCACTATTGAAGGACGCAATCAGGCGCTGATCCAGGCAAGTGGTTTTTACGATGGCAAAGAGTATCATGTCTTTGACCAAAATCAGATTATCGAACATGTGAAACACAGTTGGTATCAGGATGCCCCGGCAGCTCACCCCTTCAATGAAAACGCTCCTGTACCGGTTCAGTCGCAACCTTTGGACAAGTCCGATTTTAATGGAAAATATAGTTGGGCCAAATCACCGCGTTACAACGGCCAGGCTGCTGAGGCTGGTCCGTTAGCACGGGTAATAATGAATGCTAATCCCAAAAACCTCCCGCATCAAATTCAGGATCCTTTGTTTGGTGATATCATGAAAAAACTGGGACCCAGTGTATTTGTTCGTTCGCTGGCCCGTATGCATGAAGCCACCAGCTATTACTATTACATCAACGAATGGCTGGGACAGATTGACCTTAACGGTGAATTCTATATCAAACCGGAGGAAAGAGACGGGCAAGGATTTGGAGCAACTGAAGCAGTACGTGGTGCATTAGCACATTGGATAGACATTAAAGATGGCGTGATCAAGAACTACCAGATCATAGCGCCTACCACTTGGAATGTCGGTCCCAAGGATGAAAAAGGAAATATGGGCGCCATGGAATCAGCTTTGTTGGGTTTAAGAATTGAAGATGAAAACGATCCTGTTGAAGTAGGAATGGTTTGTCGCTCATTTGACTCTTGCCTTGTTTGCACCGTGCATGCGCATGATGCAAAATCAGGAAAAGAAATGGCTCGTTTTAAAGTTAGTTAGGTAGGTAGTAGGATTCACGAGAGAAAAGAGGCTGTCGTAAAAAAGTTGATGTCATGCCAGTCCGGTTCGTCCGGGATCAGCATCTGTTCCAAAGATGAACTGCACAGGGACAGCATGACCTCTGAATTTTAGACAGTCTCTTTCTTTTTTTAGTTACCTGCAAAGCAATCACAGCTGGATTAATATTAAGTTGCAGTATGGAAACGATCACCGCAATTAAAACAGCGATTCTTGGTTTTGGAAATCCTGTTCGCAGCGATGATGCCATCGGTGTATACGTGGCGAATGAACTGCTAAAGCAATTAAACGATCGTGAAGGTATGAGCGTGTTTGACATGGGTACCTCCGCTTTTGAAATATTATTTAAGCTGAAAGGACATCAAAGAATAATTATTGTTGACGGTGTTTTAAATTCGGGTGAACCAGATGGTAGTTTGTTTGCTCTTCCTGCTTCAGCAATAAATGCACAGATTCAAAATGATCCACTGGTCTTTTTACATGGTATAAAGTGGGACCAGGCATTGAGCTATGCTAAAAAAATAATGGGTAATGAATATCCGGAAGATAATATCCGCGTGTACCTTGTTGCAATTTCCGACATAAAAATGGAAATGCAACTAAGCAATACAGTAAAAATGGCAGGTGATAAATTGATCAACCTGATATTGAAAGAACTCTAAATTAAACAGGATGTTTTTTCCCAAAGGAGTGATTCATGCGGAAAAGTCTTTTATACCTGACAGTGATGTCTACCTGGAAGCCGGACATATATGTATCAGGAAAAGTGTGGCAGAAAAAATTTTTGGCTCCGGCGGCGCAGTACTCAGCGTATATTACGATACAGATAAGACTTTTTTAGCAGCCCCATTAAACGAAGAAGTCTTTAAGACCATTCACAAAGCAAAGCAGCAAATGCTGAAGGATAAAAATGCAGCAGGAGATAAATCAATATCTGTGCAGGAAGTATTGCTCGATAATGACCTTAATGACAAGGACCGTAACCTTGAATTTACAGCAGAAGAAGCATTACATATTTTGAGAGTAAAACTGTGAGTATGCAGGAGAAATTAATTCATGTCTTTTACCAGGACGCTGCTGATGCAGCGACCATCAGGGAATATCTTCATTCGGTAGAGCGGTTGGATGAATTGGTGGAAATCGAAGAAACCGATACCATCCAGCCTTCCGTTTCCCATGCATTCTATGTGAATGAAAACAGGATACACTTCTTACCTGACTGGTTAGACAAAAGGCCGGCGGTTGTTTTCCCTTCCGAAATTCCTTTCAATAAAAATAATTTTCTCGGCGCCATCTTTGGCTTATTGGGCAATGAAGAAAAGTATCCACAGCATTTTACCGGTTTTCCAGCCATGCTGTATGCTTTTGATTTAATGAAAAGCCTTTCTGAGGGAGATGAAACAGAAGGTGCACTGGAAGCAATTCTTAGCAGAACAAATTTTGACCACGCATTTGAGAATTATTCATTTAATCACAATGTCGCGATAGCTTTAAACTATGGACATTTCAGCAACGAAATAAACGCCGACGCCATTGCTGCACATTATGATGATGCCCTGCAGCTGGCTTTTGAGCCATCCTACAAAGCCTTTACACTTAAGTATTATGCAACTTTTTTGCTGGACAATGGTGATCCTCAGAAAGCGCTTCAGCTGCTGAAGCAGAAAACGCCCGTATCATTGGGTGACTATGCTAAATTTTCACTGGAAAGAGTTTGGTGCCAGGCCACGATGAAGGACATAAAAGTTCCTTATGATGAAGATCAGATGATAGCATTAAAAACCCGCTTGTGGGATACCCTGCAGTTTTTTGATCAGCACCATCACAAGACCATTGCTGCTTTTTTATGGATGGATGTTGCACATATTGCTAATCTCTGCAACAGTTATGCTGAGTCGATAGGTTACATCACGAAAGCGGCTCAATACTTTAAAGAAGAAGGTCAGCAGGAAATGACTGCGCAGGTACAAATGATGCGTGGACGTTTATTATATGATTGGGCACAAAGCGGTAACCCTCAATTCTATCGCAGTGCGCTGGAAGCTTACCAGGAAGCATTGAATATTTTTACCAAAGACGATACGCCGGAAGTATTTGCAGACATTCATCACCAGCTTGGAGTTATCTACGCCGAGCTACCCGATGAAAATAAAAAGCGCAGCATCTGGGCCGCATTATCTGTTACCTCTTTCAGCGAAGCTTTTGAATATTACAACAAAGCAGACTACCCCTATCAATACAGCAAGATCTGCAATGATTATGGGAATGCATTTTCCAAATTTCCTTCAGGTGCAAAGAGTGATCATTTTGAGAAAGCGCTCAGCTATTATCATGAAGCCCTTACGATCCGCTCGAAAGAAGAATATCCCACTGAAAGAGCATTGACCTTGCTGAATTTCCTGGATGCAAGCTGGCGGGTTGGCAATCCGGAGGAGGAGTTCAACGAAAAAAGATTCTTCGATATGCTGGCGAAAGCAACTGAAATAAAGGAATTAACAACGGATGAACAGTTGCTGGCAGAAGCGGATAAGCATTTGCAATTGCTGGAAGAATTGAAAACAACTTTTAACAAGCAGGTTGCTGATGCATGAAATTTCACTGGTAAGGAATATTTTTAAAACACTCGCGGATGAATTTCCTGGAGAGATGGATCGCCTTCGTGGGATCTATTTGAAAGTAGGCCTCCTTTCCAATGTTCAGCCCATCCTGATGGAGAATGCTTTTCAGGCAGTGCTTGAAGACCAGCCCCGATACAATAAAGCTTCATTGCATGTAGAAGTTTTACCCATCCTGATTTTTTGTGAGCAATGTGGTAAGACTACTGAAGTGCAGCAGTATAAATTCGTTTGCGAATGCGGGCTGCCGTCCAAAAATGTAATACAGGGTGAAGAGCTTTTAATCAGCAAGGTAGATTTTGAAGATGAGTTGATAATTGCTGAAAATATTTTTGAAGATTGAGAATGGTTTGAACTAAATTATTTTAGAAAAAAATTAATACTGAGATACTAAGCTTTGACTTCAATTTTCTTAGTGAACTTAGTGCCTTACTGGTAAAATTTACAAGTAAAAATTCCACAAACATGTCAGCACCAAAATCAAATAAAGCCGCAGTGGGAAGTGTGGTGAGCGAACACATTACCTTAAACCTCCTGAAGGCAAACGACTTTGTAGCCAAAGCCATCCGCGACCGGTTGAAGGATGTGCTGGTGATCAATGTTTGCTCTTCACCAGGAAGTGGAAAAACCACACTCATGCAGGAGACGGGAAAGAGACTGAAAGATAAAATCAACATGGCAGTGTTGGTTGGTGATCCGGAGACGGAAAGAGATGCCATACGTATGAAAGAATCAGGTATCAATGCGCTGCAGATTGTTACCGGTGGCATGTGTCATATTGAAGCGCAAATGATTTTACAGGCACTCGATCACATCAACCTTGATAGTGTTGAATTGCTGTTTATTGAAAATGTAGGCAACCTGGTTTGTCCTGCAGCATTTGATCTGGGGGAAGATTACCGTGTGACATTAATTGCTTCTACCGAAGGTGATGACAAACCAAAAAAATATCCACGCATGTTCTTAACGAGTGAATTGATGCTCGTTTCAAAATCAGACCTGCTGCCTTATGTGCCATTTTCAGTAGATGCAGTAACGCAGGATGCAAGAGATATCAATCCTGACCTGGAAGTGATTACCATTTCAAGTACAACTGGTGATGGGATGAATGAATGGTGTGAGTGGTTGCTTAATAAAGTGCAGCAAAAGAAAGAACCCACCATTGCTGCTGCCTCCATTTAAATGATAGTGCCCCTAATTGATTCTTCAAATCATAAATTGTAATTCTGAATTTGTTTGACCTTTCACTTACATATCAAGGGACGTGTACAGGGTGTTGGATTCCGTCCGCATATTTATAAATGTGCTTCCGAAAAAAATATCGCCGGTTATGCGAGCAATGAAGCAGACGGTGTGCATGTTCACTTCAATGCAGCATCCACTGAAGAAGCAGATAGCTTCACCCAGAGAATTATTCAACAGGCTCCTTCGCGAGCTATTATCCGAGCATGGAGTCTGAATGAAAAAGTGTCTCAATCATTCTCCGATTTTTCTATCCGTGTGCAGGAAAATAATGCCGCGCCAGACCTGTTGCTTGCACCTGACTTTTCGATGTGTTCGCAATGCAGAAACGAATTTTATGATCCGTTCAATCGTCGCTATCAATATCCATTTATTACTTGCACACTTTGCGGCCCGCGTTATTCAATCATGCAGCAATTGCCCTATGAACGACACCTGACCACGATGCACGGTTTTACGCAGTGCACGGAATGTGTCGCAGAGTATAGCAACATAAACGACAGAAGATATTTTTCACAAACCAATTCCTGTACAACATGCGGCATCCGGTTATCGTGGCATTCGAAAAACAGAAGTGAAGTATCACATGAACCAAAGGAAATTCTTCCGGCATTGATAAAAGCCATTCAGGAAGGAAAGATCATTGCAGTAAAAGGAATTGGAGGTTTTCTACTAATGTGTGATGCCTCCGACAAAAATGTCATTCAAAAACTCAGGCAACGCAAGCACCGTCCGGTTAAACCATTCGCACTGCTCTTTCCAACAATTGAAATGGTGCGGGAATATACCTATGCAAGTCCAGCCGCTATTCATGGCCTGTTGAGTGAAGTGTCACCCATTGTATTGTTACCCTCAAAAGAGATTTGTTACAGTCTATTGGACATGATGGGCATTGCACCTGGTTTGTCGACGGTGGGTGTGATGCTTCCTTATGCCCCATTGCTGGAATGGATTGCTGTTGCCTGGAAAAATCCACTGGTCGCAACAAGTGGCAATCTCAGTGGTTCCTCCATTGTTTTCGAATCAGGAAAAAAAGAAGAGTTGTTTGCATTTGCTGATTTTATTCTTGATCACAACCGCGATATTGTTATTCCCAAGGATGATAGTGTGGTTCGTTTCAGTCATCAAAGCCAGCAACCGATTTTTATCCGGCGGTCGAGAGGATTGGCTCCGGCAATTATTGTTGAAACAGAATTAAAGGATACAACAACAATTTTCGCCGCCGGCGCCATGCTGAAAAGCGCCTTTGCGATTCAGCACCATCACCAGGTTTACTTAAGCCAGTTTTTGGGAAATCTTGAAAGCTTCGACGCACAACAAAATTACCTGCACACTCTTAAGTACTTCATGAAATTGCTGCAGGCACAACCACAAACCATCCTTGCCGATCTGCATCCTGATTATCCTTCTACACAAATTGCAAGAGATCTTTCTGAAAAATCCAAGGTGCCGCTAAAACAAATTCAGCATCACGAAGCCCACTTTGCTGCGATCCTTGGAGAGCACGATTTATTTAAAAGCGAGGAAAAAATATTAGGTGTGATATGGGATGGAACAGGTTTAGGAAACGATGGAAATATTTGGGGGGGTGAATTTTTTATGTATGAAAATGGAACGATGAACAGGGTTTATCATCTTGAATCATTTACGAATCTGGCTGGCGATAAAATGGCGAGGGAGCCACGACTTTCAGCATTGGCAATTTCACACCAGATACAAGAGGCCGGTTCGATTTTAGCATCAAAATTTTCAGAGCAGGAATTAAATTTTTATGAAAAGTCCATCACACATCCCAGATTGCAAAACACAAGCGCAGGAAGGTATTTCGATGCAGTGGCTTCTTTGTTGAACCTGTTAGATACAAACGCTTATGAAGGTGAAGCCGCGCTGCAGCTCGAACAGTGTGCGTATAATTATCTCAAGGAGAAAAACTTTACAATTAGTGGTCATTACTTTAACGATGAAATTGATCAGCTATTGATCCCGATGCAGGGCGTGATTAGAATGATCATTCGGGACATTAATTCCGGAAAGGATACTTCAGAAATAGCTGCTCTTTTTCACAGCAGTCTGGCTGCTATCATCTGCAAAGTAGTTTTGAAAGAGGGGGTGAAAAATATAGCCTTCAGCGGTGGTGTTTTTCAGAATTCCGTATTGATAGATATGGTACATTTACAGGTAGCAAAAAACTGCAAAATTTACTTCCATCAGCAAATGCCTTCTAACGATGAATGTATTGCTTTTGGTCAGCTGATGCACTTCACAAACATCAAAAACTAAAATTATTCAACCATGAAAATAGCGGTATGTGGAAAAGGGGGTGTAGGTAAAACTACCATCAGCGGTATGTTATGCCGTCTGCTGGGCAGAAGAGGTTTACCTGTGCTCGCCATTGACGGTGATCCCAATCCAAATCTCTCCCTCATTCTCGGTATTGACCGGCAAGCACCTGCCCCACCTGCCCTAAGCACAGACCTGCTTGAAGTGACGGAAGAAGCCGATGGCAAGCGGTATGCAAGGCTTGGGTCGTCGCTTCAGCATGTGATGGACATTCATGGATTGAAAACACCTGATAATGTAACGCTGCTCGAAGTAGGTCAGCCCGAACATGCCTCTACCGGATGCATGTGCGGATTGCACACCACCGTGCGGGAGATCGTTCATTCTGCATTGGAAGAAAGCGATCGCATCACTATACTCGATCTGGAAGCATCGCTGGAGCAAATGAAACGCGGTACTTCAAAATACGTTGATGTGCTGTTGTGCGTGGTAGAACCCTATTACCGTTCTCTCGAAGCAGCCGCACGTTTTTATCGTTTAGGAAAAGAATTGGGGATAAAGAAAATAGTGGCCGTGGCAAACAAGGTAAAAAATGACGAAGATGAAAAAGCCATTCGTGAGTTTTGCGCGCAGATTGATTTGCCGGTGGAGGCGATTATTCCCTATGATGCAGAATTAGCAGCCACCGATGCCAAAGGAATATCAGTGTTGAATACCATGCAATCTTCTCCTGCAATTATCGCATTGGATGAGTTGGCGAAGAAACTTACGCTTACCGAAGATCAGACCAGTTGATTATTTCTCGCCGGTACAACACATAACTTACCGATTCTTTTTCTTTGAAATCAATTTTGAAAAAAGAGTGCCCTACAAACTCCATTAAAAATTAACCTGGCTTACCTGCACGGGACGATTGAAAAAATCCTGTGCAATCGTAGAATTGAAATGAACATCAGAAATCTGATATTCTTCGAGTAGTTTTCCATTGCTCCGGAAAATTTTGTTGGAATGGCTAATGTTAATCGGCCCTTCCTTTTTGTAATCCGACCAGAAAATTTCTTCGGGCTGCTCATTGTTTTCCATCGAAGAATAGTGTTCTATTTTTCTTATCAGGTGGTTGTGCGGATTCACATAAAACACCCAACGGTCGCTGCCCACCTCCGGATTAAATGTGATATCGAGCATCAGCGATTTTTCTCCATTCAGCATTGCTGTTCCTGCATATTTTGGTTTTACACCTGCATCGGTCAACTTAAAAGGAAGAGAAAAGCGATACAATGCCATCTCGCATTTACATAAGGGAACACATTCATCTTCATGACACATAAACTCAAACTTTTTGGCTTCCGTACGGGCGTCCACCGGGTTGTCATTTTCTGTTGCCCAATAACCGTCAGCATCCCTGCTTACAATAACCTTTGCTCCATCATCTGTTACAGATTTTATTAACAGGTCATGACCATTGCTCGTGTTCTTGAAATAAAATGTTTCGTACTCCTTCCTGATCACGATTCCTTTTTCATCGTACAGCAAATGCGTACGCACAAAATTTCCATCCTGCACTGAATTCCAGGCATCCATTCCTCCGGATGCTTTTATCATCTCGGCTACAAGCTGATCACCTGTGGGTGGCTTCATAAATTTTGTCCACAGAAATGCTCCTGTAATCACCAGGAGAAGAAGAATCACTCCGGCTTGTGCAATGCGAACTCGCCGCACCACGATCGGCTTTACAAGGTCTTTTACTTCGAGATTATCTTCCCAGGTAATTTTCTCGCTTTCCTTCTCATTAAGCTGGTTTGGATCGTTTGTATTTGTTTTCATATATTATTTATGAGTTGAGAGAGCTAATTTAGAAAATACTTTTCATTGCAAAACGAATTCCTTTTTTGAAACGCTGTTAAGCCATTCAACAACTTTTTGAAACGCAACCGGAATTGCATTGCTCACTGGTGCACTCAATCCAATTCCTATCTCTTCATGCTCGGAAGATTCACATCCTAAAAACAAAACTTTTTCTGGAATAATATCCAACGCTTTCGCCATCATCAACGCACGAAGTGGGCTGATGTAATGCATGTCGGCAAAGAATTCATTTTTCTCTTCTGTTGGAAGTTGCCTTACATCCTTCACTTCAATTTCTTTCAGATACACAGTGCCCGGTTCACCACCCCAAAGAACAACATCGAGGATGAGCAGTATGTCATAGTGATCGTACAATTCCTGCACAAGCGATATGCCTCCCGAACCAATCTCCATCACTTTTACTGAATCGGATAATGATGCTTCGTCGAGTAATTTTTTTGCAAGCATTACGCCGAATGCATCATCCATCCGAAGTTCATTTCCAACACCGGCGATAAGAATTTTGGGATGATTTGCTTTGGTCACTTACATGTTGGTTTTCAGTGAGGGAAACCGGAAAAGAGAATCAGATGGAATGTTAAAGAATTTGAAATCCCTATTCATGTAAACAGTTGTTTTGTAAATGGAATTCTTGTCTTTGTCAGCATTGTAACCTATTCTTTTAGCAGGAAGTCTAATTCCATCGGTACTTGTGAAAGCTGCATATTCAGTCAGTCCAAACCCATCATTTTTACCAGGCGTTGCGTAGCCAACAAGTTCTTTGGATTCCACATCAAAGTAATACCACCACGGGAATTTCTTTTCCGATGTATCCTTTCCGAAATACAATACTTTTATTGCAAGGACTTTTTTATTCAGAACATTTTGAGTGCCGTCGAAGATAAACTTTGCTCCTCCATCCGCCAGCTTGAAGGGCATGAATAATACATAGTGAGAACCCCAGGTTGAATGCCATGCTTCATCATAATCATCAGGGGAAGAAGCGAGCCTCTCATTCACAAATTTTCTTGCGGAGTCGCCATTATATATCACGAGATAATTTTTGCCGCTGTCAGTCCATTCAATCCGTATTTTTGTCTTTGGTTGTAATTGATACATATGGAGCTGCGTAATTTCACTTTGAAGGTTGCCGGCGGAATCATACTCCTGTATCACTTTGGTATATGACAATGCTTTCTGCTGTTGCCATTTTTCTAATCCTCCCGCATTAATGATACTCGCTTTAATAATATGTCCGGAGGTATCATCGGGCAGCATTGAATACATATTATTGTCTTGGTCATTCTGCAATCTTTTATCTGTTACGGAATTGCAAGCGATCGTACTTATAATTAGGATTACAGCAGAAATCCCACTCATGAAAAATCTAATCATTGTGTTTTAAAATTCTATTTTTTTGATTAGTGGTTGAAACCAATTTTAAAATTACCATTTTCCTCGATACTCGTCGGAAAAAGTTTCAGTTTCTCACCCGGTCTCCCCGCTAATTCTCCAGTGCGAACATCGTAAATGCAGCCATGCCACGGACAAATGAGATTGTGATTTTTTACCGTCCCGAATTCAAGTGACAGCGCAGAACCAACGCAGTTACTTTGAAAAGCAAAAACTTCATCTTCAACTTTACAGAGGAGCGCTTTCTCTCCCTCAAACTCTTTGAAGTAAAGCAGATCGGGATTCAAATCGCTGATGTTACCTGAAGGAACCCAAATTGGTTTTCGATCTTTTGCGAAATCCTGTTCTGCCTTCTGAATAAAATCGCCGAGCGTTCGCGGAACTTTCTTCGGTGAAATAATTTCATCTTCAAACAAATCATACAATGCAAATAAAGAGTGCACGGCAAAATCTGCTTCCATTTCCTCGCGCAATTCAGGGGCATGTGCGTCAATCATTTTCAGGAGACGAGACAATGCTTCACGATGAAGCATATCAAAGTTCTGCAAGAGCGTGAAAACAATTTCCTTCGAATAGGGATGCGGAAGTTTCTCTGCTTCCTCCACCATCATTTGAATCTTCTGCGCGAGATCCTGATACTCCTGATCGCTGTAAAGAATATGATTCATGAGAGTGGTGAAAAATTATTTGTGAGCGTGCTGGTGACGACTGTCAGCGCAGTCATGAATACAATCTTCTAATTTTTGCCCTTCATGGTAACAGAATTCGCAATCGGGACCGCACTCACCATGCCCTGCCTTTTGCAATCCCTGAAATGCAGATCTGAAAACATTTCCTGCTTCCTTTTTTCCCTCCGCGGCTAATCGAACGGAAGTATCTTCATTTAATTCCGAAGCATCAGCTTCCAATAAACCTGCTTCCATATTTTTTTTAAGATGGATTAACAAATTTTCTGAAGTGGTATTGAGCAACACCAGCAATCTCCTGAAGGGAACTGACTTTGCTAATTCTTCTCCTTCCATCCAATACAAAACCTGTAGAATTTCTTCACGCCAGAAAAGTGCATCCAGCGCATTCTGATTTGTGGGTGTTAATTTTTCTTTCATTAGTTTAGAAATAAAGTATCGCCTCTTAATTCTACAAACTTAAGTAATTCAGTGTCGCTTGCAATACAGAGTTCTTGAATTGTGTTGATCACGTCAGGAATAATTTCTTTCACTTCATCAGTAAATTCTTCACCTGCCTGTTCGGGACCGGGCTCCACATCCACGAGAAAAACTTCATTGCCCCAGATCTTAAAATGCTCACCGATTACTAATAGATTTTCAACTGAAATTACTCCCGTTACTGCATCTCCCACACATGCCTGAATCATTTCTTCATCAGGTAAGCCACCCGTCCAGCGGTAAACAGTTATTTCTCCGATTGAGCGGTTCGGTCTTTCCACAGCGACTAATAAAATAATGCGGTCGTAGGGAGTGGGGAGCGATTGAAATTTCTGAACGATAGCAATGGGTCCCCAATTCATTTCATCCAGATCAACTCCTTCCTGCCACTGCAATTTATTCAGTTGGGGTAACAACGCCGGACCAATTGAATGATTGCGAAGATTGTGATAGCCAACAGTACCGATGAGAATTTTCTTAACCATTATTCAATACCGCATGCACAAGTTGTGACTTCACGTGTAACCATGTAGTCGCTGTCCTGTACCTGAATATGCGTGGTGCATGGCATGCACGGATCGAAACTTCTGATCGCTCTCAGGATGTCAATACCTTTAAACTTTTTATCGGGTGAAATATCTTCAAGAATGGGAGTGTTTAATACAGCTTCTTCATACGGACCGGGAACACCCCATGGAGTTCGCGGCGCAGCATTCAAAGTGGAAGGAGTGAGGATCTGATAATTGGCAATAGCACCATTATCAATCACAAGATGATGTGAGAGAAATCCGCGCCCTGCGCCCCAGAATCCAACACCTACTTGTGTTCCTTTCTTCGGAATTTCGTACGGTGTGCTCATGCGTGTTTCTCCCTTGCGCATCAGGTCTTGAGCCATGTACCAATTATCGAGAGCAACGAGTGCTGAATATGGTATGGCATAAGCACGCGCGCGGTTTCTTTCGATCGCATTCCATGAAGCGGGAATTTTCCATTCGAGCGTTGCTGCGGGAAGTTTATGATTAGGAACCTGCATGATCAAGCTGTGCCCGGTGGGTTGAATGAATCTCGTGGAAACCATTTTCTGTGCTTTTGCTGTCATATATAATCTTGCATAAGCTCCTGCTTCAACCGGCATGCGATCCCAGGTGGGGCACGTATCCCAGGTGTAACGGTCGCGCCAGCTTTGCTTTCCGGGCTTGGGTTTGGTTTCTTTATTCCAGGGATGATTGGGGCTGATAGGCGTACCGGCCAGGTCGGTTTTGAAACGGTGATCATTCCAGTTTTCATAAAAGGAGTGTTCCACAAATTCTTCCAGTCCTACATTCAACTGCTGAAGACTAGTTGTCACCAATTCACCATTCACAAGCACTCCGGGTGTTGACCATCGCGCATTTCCCCACTTATCCATATTGGCATATGTGGCATCATAATAATCGGGGTGATCCCAAACACCTGTGTCAGCCATGGTTGCCGGCCTGGCACCAACTTTCGCATAGTCGGGATTGTAATCAAGAAAGAAGTCGTACACATCATTCCAAATGCCCACTACCTTTTGACTGTAGTCAAAAAACTTGATGAGGCGGTGATAAATTTCATTGAGCACCGTAATACTCATGGTTACTGAAAGCCCCCCCGGAACTACCGACTGCGGGTGCGGATATTTTCCACCTATAATTACATATGCTTCGCGTGCAACGCGGGTCATCTCAAGTGCTTCAATATATAACTTACCGGTGAGCGGATTAAGGTCGTGCATGATGTCGCTGATCTTTTCATATCCATGAACATCACGATTCCTAGCCTGTGTTTTTCTTGCTTCAGCTACAATTTCAGGATTGGTTTCTTCCACCAATTGCTCTGAATAATCAGGACCGGCAAGCAGAAATAAATGCAACGGATGATCGTAGAGATATTCAAGTGCGAGCAAAATATTGCGCATCACAATCGCCAGGGGTGGTGGCTGTATGCCCAATGCCATTTCAAGAGCAAGTGCTGAAACAGCAGCGTGAACACCACCGCACACGCCACATGCGCGGCTGCTGATGTAGGCCGCATCACGCGGATCTCTACCTTTTAAAATAATTTCGTAGCCCCTGAACAAGGTCGCCATGGAATTACTTGACAGCACTTTTCTTTCTTTCAAATCCACCACACTGTGAAATGCCAGTGCACCGGCAACACGGGTAACCGGATCATAGTCCACGTTCTTAATGAACCCGTTTTGTGCGAGAAGCGCTTTTAATTTGTCCTCGTCTTTTCCAAGGTCAACCGTGTTGTATGAATAGGGATTTGCAACGCCTTCTTTCAGGTGAGCATTTCCCTGTTCATCAAATTCAATGGGTAGATTTTTGAAACACATAGTTGTTACAGTTTTAGAACTCCGGCGATTGCAATCAGGTGCTGATCTACTGAAGAAAGACCGGTATGCAATTGATCCAAAGCTCCGTTGATGGTGGTTAATTTTTCTGCTAAAGGGGTTGTATCGTTTTCAATTTTTTGCAGACCGCCTGCTAATTTTTTGAGGTGGGTTCCTGCTTTCCATAGTGCGATGATCACACAAGTGAGATAAAAGGCGAGCACCAAAACCACAAGAGCTATGATGATGAGTGTGGCGGGGAATAAATATTTTTCCATGTCAGTTAAATTTTGCGGCCCGGTCTGCCAGGGTAACTTTAATAGTTTCGGCATTACTGTTGATCTCGCCTGCTGAACCCAGTATATCCACGGCTACTTCAATGGTGCTGTCGAGCGCTTTGATGTGTTCGGTGTTGCCGGCGATTCCTACTCCTGCATCTAACATTTCCTTGAGGTAGCGTTCAATACTTCTTGCAGTAATCCATGTTGTATGCAGCAGTAAAATGATGAATGGCAGCAGCAGCACGGTGACGGCTAACAATACGGCCCAGAGAATGTGAACTGTACTCATGCTTTATGATTTCTGATTTAATGCTGCCTGAATGGTTCCTTTCAAATTTTCATTCACCACTTTCAGTCCTCCACCTGTATCCGACAGGGTTTGATTGAGTTTAGTAACCTGCACAGGCAGATGTCCGGTTTCCGTTTCGATCGCACGTAACCCCAATCTTAATTTTGCAAGGAAACTTATTCCATCGCCTCCAATTTTACGAAGCACTTTATTGATGAGAACCACATACCGTATGAGTACTATAACGAAAAGAAGCACAAGAACAATGGTGAGCAACATGAGGATTACAGTCATATCAGTTTGTGTTTTTGGGATGTTGTAAAACGCACGCAGGGCAACCGAGGCATCCTTCAGCATGTTGCTTTATGGCTGCTGATCCGTGAATGATGTTCACTGCGGTAGCTAAAATTTTTGACACCACCTGGTTGGTTGTTGACAAAAAAATCGGGATCTGAATGGTGTTGTTGGCAACTAATTTTCCTTCCGTCCAGATTTGGGCTACTGCTCCATTTATTTTTTTTGCAGTGCTGCTGATCATTTGCAAGAGCACGGCAACTACTATTGTAACAACAACACCCAGTATGAGTGAGATGGTCCAGATCCAGGTGATCGTATGTTCGGAAGTTTCCATTTTATTTCAGGGTTTCAGTTTCGTGTAAGGCTTGTGCAACCATTCCTGCGTGATTTAAAATTGTATCCGCATCGGAAAGAATTTCAACTGCTTTCTTATTCGTATCACTCAATGCCCAAATGCACATCGTATTTTCTTTGATGCGGATAACGATGCCCAGTGCAGCAGCTCCTAATTTCAAAATCCTTCTTGCTGCCACCCAAATAAGAATGAGCAACGTAGCTGCCACAACAACGATAGCACCGGCAAGAGCGAGACCGACGTAAAATTCATTTAAGAATGTTGGATCGTTCATATGTCGTGATTTTTGTAGCGTGATCCGGGCCTTACACTTCCACTAAATTGTAACTTCTCATAAAAATAGTGTGCAATTTGTTTCACCATGCCCGGGTTGCTCACATGTCCCCACCCCGAGGCCACATCACCGGTCTTCTTCCAGCGATTGG
>JBDSEW010000198.1:0-10804 GCA_039919825.1 Chitinophagales bacterium
CGCCAGATACTTGATTTATATGTTTGCCTGCGCCCAGTGCGGTACTTTGCTGGTGTCCCCTCTCCGGTAAAAAAACCTGAAGCAGTGGACATGGTGATCTTTCGTGAAAACACTGAGGATATTTACGCCGGTATCGAATACGCCGGTGGCACACCAGAAGCTGAAAAGATCCTGAGATTTTTCAAGAAAAATTTTGTGAAGGAATATGACAAGATTCGCTTCAACGACAAGAAGCGCGGGAAGGAATTTTTAAAAATGGCGAAGAGTAAAGACAACCCCGATACCTGTGTGGGTATTGGATTTAAACCAGTTTCCAGGATTGGTTCACAACGTCTTATCGGAGCCGCCATTGAATATGCGCTGGAGCACAAGAAAAAAAGCGTTACGCTGGTACACAAAGGCAATATCATGAAATTTACTGAAGGTGCATTCCGTGACTGGGGTTACCAGCTAGCAGAAGAAAAATATGGTGATAAAGTATATACATGGTCACAATGGGAACGTACGAAAAAGGAAAATGGAGAACCAGCAGCCAATGAAGAACAGAAAGCAGCGCTCGCTTCAGGAAAAGTACTGATCAAAGACGCAATAGCTGATATTACTCTGCAGCAAGTGCTCACCCGTCCGGAGGATTTTGATGTGATTGCTACGTTGAATCTAAATGGAGATTACCTCTCTGATGCATTGGCTGCACAAGTGGGTGGCATTGGCATTGCGCCGGGTGCGAACATCAATTACATAACAGGCCATGCTATTTTTGAAGCTACTCACGGTACAGCGCCAAAATATGCCAACCTGGATAAAGTGAATCCGGGTTCTGTGATTCTTTCCGGTGCCATGATGTTTGAACATTTGGGATGGTTGCCAGTGGCCAACATGATCTACAGCGGGCTGGAAAAATCTATTGCTGCAAAAAGGGTGACGTATGATTTTGAGCGGCAGATGGAAGGTGCTACGTTACTTAAATGTTCCGAATTCGCGGATGAAATCATCCGGAACATGTAATTAGCCTACCATTAGATTTTTGCAAAAGGGAAGCACTACTGCTTCCCTTTTTAGTTATGCGTCCTTCAATTCTTCAAACTCTCAAAAAAATTAGTGCGCCCAAATAGTTACAATTATATTTTAACCGATCGGTTGCACAAATTCAATAAAATTATGAGAAGAGATGTATTCCAGGCGATTGCAGATCCTACGCGGAGAGATATCATTAGCTTATTGGCGCATGAAACTTTAAGGTTGATTTCCATCGCAGAAATTTTGCTATCAGCAGGCCTCCAATTTCAAAGCATATTAAAATTCTGAAAGAATGCGGGCTTATTGCAATCCGTAAGCAGGGATGGGAGAGATATTGAGAAGCACAACTCAAAACACTGAACCAGGTTTCAAAATGGATAGAACAATACCGATCCTTCTGGTCCGGTAAATTAGACGCACCCGAACTTCATGTATCAGCAGATACCAATACAGAAAAGAAAAAACGTAAAAAATAACCAACGTGAATAAAGATGCAATTATAGTCGAACGCACCTTCCCGGCATCTGCCGCAAGAATCTGGAAGGCACTTACGAATAAAGAAGAAATGAAAAAATGGTATTTTGACCTGGAGGAATTTAAACCCGAAGTCGGATTTAAATTTCAGTTTACCGGAGGCAGTGATGAAGAACATCAGTACCTGCACCTTTGTGAAATAACAGAAGTAGTTGAGAATAAAAAACTGTCATACAGCTGGAGGTATGATGGTTATCCGGGAAATTCCTTTGTGTCGTTTGAATTGTTTGAACAGGGAGATCAGACGCTATTGAGACTAACTCATGAGGGTGTTGAAACATTTGTAGCTGCGGGTACTGACTTTGCAAAGCAGCGTTTCGAAAAAGGCTGGTCTGATATTGTTCACCGTTCACTAAAGGAGTATATAGACTCATTCAATTAAACAATTCTTAAAATACAATCAGATCCAGCCACAATATTTTTGAAGGAAATTTCCTATGGGAATATTCCGGCTAAACCTCCATTGCCTTAGCCGAAATTAAATGTGCCCAATTGCCAAATTCTCTATAAATCATAGCTCTTCATTTTTTTGAAGTAGCGATTAGCGAATAACAATCAAGCAATCTTCTTCTCTCATTAAGTAATTCTGGTCATCTGAAAACAAATTCTATTTTCTGAAACTTAATTAGCCACCTGCTGTTACCACCCTACTTTCTCCTCATTAAAAAAACCGGGCAACAATGACTTCAAAAACTAAGATTGCATTAATTACAGGTGGCAGCAGGGGATTGGGAAAAGACATGGCACTCAGACTCTCAGAAAAAGGGAACAGCATTATTATCACTTATCAATCCAAAAAAGAGCTGGCAGATGAAGTGGTGAAAAGCATTGAATCATCAGGTGGTAAAGCGTCCGCATTACAATATGATGCTGCTGATTTTGCATCACTCGATGGATTTTTACAACAAGTGAAACAACTATTGCAAAGCAAATGGCAAACCGGGCACTTTGATTTCCTGGTCAATAATGCAGGCATTGGTGACACGATTCCATTTTCGCAAGTGAAGGAGGAAGACTTCGATCGTTTCCTGAATATTCATTTCAAGAGTATTTATTTCCTCACTCAACGTGCATTACCGATGATGAATGATAGCGGAAGGATCGTTAACATTTCTACCGGCACCACACGGTTTTGTGTACCCGGTTATTCCGTATATGCTTCGATGAAAGGAGCTATTGAAACCTTCACCCGTTATCTTGCCAAAGAAGTTGGCGCACGCGGAATTACAGCTAATGTATTAGCTCCCGGCCCTATTGAAACAGATTTCAACAATGCCGCCCTTAGAAGCAATCCCGATCGCAAAGCCGCGATGGCGACCATGACTGCATTGGGAAGAGTGGGCCAGGCATCAGACATTGGAAGTATTGTTGCGTTTTTATGCTCAGAAGATTCAGGTTGGATCACGGGACAACGTATTGAAGCTTCGGGTGGAATCAATCTTTAACGATCGATTGTAAAAGTCAATTGGCTAACAGCTTAATCCTGGTTG
Source organism: Chitinophagales bacterium (assembly GCA_039919825.1). Lineage (GTDB taxonomy): Bacteria > Bacteroidota > Bacteroidia > Chitinophagales > UBA10324 > JACCZZ01. The sequence goes on from JBDSEW010000198.1 coordinate 3,042, forward strand.
AAAAATTTATACTGCGCCCAGCTTCTCACGCCAATAAAAACAGGCATACATAAAACAACTGCTATTACAGTAAAAAATTTGAGTGTACTGAGAGATTTTCCAAACAGTGGAATGAGAAACATGCAAACTGCTGTAACCACCAGCAACCTTGCTACCGGTTTTATGTAGGCCCTGTCTTCCTCTTCTTCCTCCATCACATTTGTGATGCCAACAATCATCAGTAAAATGATAGAAAGGGCAATGCAAAACATCCATTGAAAGCCATTCGGCAGTCCTGTCTCTATATCAGCCAGCACAACTTTGATGCAGGCACCTACAACGTCTAATGAAGCGAGTAAAGGAAAATGCAAAAGGGTTATCCATTGCATGTAGCTGTAACCTTTCTTTGTTTGCTGTTCACTGGTCATGTCGAAATACAGATTCCATAAAAGAAAAGCGATCAGGAGCGCGAGAATGAAAGCCATCCATACTGCAGGCTGTTTGTCCTTTACTCTAGAGATGGCTGTTACGGTTGACAGAATACTTTCAGCCAGCACGATGATGGTAAAAAGTCCAAACCTTTCCACGATGTTTGCAGAGGCGGTGAAGACTTGTCCACGTTCTTTCAATACTCTTATAATAGTTCGGGCACCAATTAAAGGGGGTGTGAGATTCAGCAACAATCCACAATACAGTAGCAAAATAATAAGTCGTAAATATTGAAACAACCAGGAGCATCAATGCGATGGTATAATTTACGGTATAGTAAATATTAAAAACGCCGTGCGATCTATAAGCACATGAAGATACTCACTGAATGCGGACTCATCGTAATGAAACAGTAGGGACGCGAACGGTATTGTGAAGGCAGGCTGGAGAAGCTGAGTGAGGTTTCAGACTGGGTAGAGCAATATCGGAAAATCTGGACAACGAGACTCGACTCGCTTGAAATATACCTCAAAGAACTACAGGCCAAAAAGAAAAAACAATCGAAGAAGAAATAATTATGATTGAATGGAAACTTTTCTGAATTAGAAACAAAAAAATTAAACATGGCAAACGATAACGACATCATCCCGCAACCAGCAAATCCAATGGATGCAAAACGTGAGATCATCATTACACGCGTTTTTGATGCACCGCGTGAGTTGGTATTCAAGGTATGGACCGATCCAAATCAAATTACCCGCTGGTGGGGACCAAAGGACTTCACCGCACCTTTCTGCAAGCTTGATCTGCGTGTAGGTGGTGAATATCTCTATTGCATGCGATCTTCCGAAGGAAAAGAATATTGGAGCAAAGGAGTATTCAGAGAAATCATCAGGCCGGAAAAAATCGTTTACACCGATTCATTTGCCGATGCACAGGGTAATACGGTACCAGCATCTGAATATGGAATGGAAGGTGATTGGTCTGAAGAATTAATTGTGAGTGTAACATTTGAAGAATACAATGGCAAAACAAAGTTTACATTAAAGCATGAAGGTATTCCTGCAGGACAAATGAGCGACATGACAGCAGTTGGCTGGAATGAATCATTTGATAAGTTGGCAGAAGCATTAAAACTCCTTTAACGCAATTAATCTTTAAGTGAGAAAAGTGAACTTTCAAATAATGGCATACCATCATTTTTAACCTCAAGATCCCTGTCGCAATCAACCCCTCAAATTGCCGTCTTTACACCGTTTAAGATGAAGATTATGACTGTATGTTTGCTTCATGAAACAGATAAATAATACGTTTACAAATTTTCATTACGATTCATAAACCAATGCATTCGCTCCATTAAAAACCAATCACAAAAAAAATCAAATACTATGCCTTCCCAAATATTTGTAAACCTTCCGGTAAAAGACCTTAACAAATCAGTTGACTTTTTTACCAAACTCGGATTCACATTCAATCCTCAGTTCACCGATGAGAACGCTACCTGTATGATTGTAGGAGAAAACAACTATGTTATGTTGCTGGTGGAACCTTTCTTTAAATCATTCTCCAGGAAAGAAATTCCGGATGCAGGAAAAACCGCACAAGTGATTGTTGCAATTTCAACTGACAACCGTCAGAACGTAAAAGACATGGTAAGTAAAGCCATTGAAGCCGGTGGAAAAATTTCTCTTGAACCCAAAGATCATGGATTTATGTACCAGGAAAGTTTTGAGGATTTAGATGGTCATCTCTGGGAAGTTTTTTACATGGATGAGAGTGCAATTCCTCATCCATAACCTTAAGCATTAGCCGGCTGATGGGAATTCAATTATAAAAAACACAAGCTAATCCAATGAAAAAAACAAAAATCATTTACTGGATTCTGACAGGTCTCTTCGGAGCATTCATGTTGTTCAGCGCAGTGCCGGATATCCTGGTAACAAAGGAAGCTATTACATTCATGACTGATCACATGGGTTATCCAACCTACATCATAGGATTTATTGGTGTGGCTAAACTGTTGGGCGTAATTACCATCGTTGTTCCGCGCTTTCCACGCCTGAAAGAGTGGGCCTATGCAGGATTGTCTATTGATCTTTTGGGTGCTGCTTATTCCCAGATCAGTTTGGGTGACCCACTGTGGGGAGTCTTCTTTACATTGGGCGTTTGGGGGGTTGGAATGGCTTCTTACTTTTTATATCATAAGATACAGCGGGGAAACGCAACTGCTTAAAGATGAAAAAACAGCGCATCAATGGATGAACATTCCCATCAATGGAAATCCTGCTTATTTTACCGCGTTTTCAAATTGTATTGGATTATTGCCCAAGTAAGAAAAAAGTAACTTGCGATGATAGAAGTGTTCAAAACCAACGTTACCCATCCTCTTCAAGCGAGTTTGTTGATTGACAGGATACACAACGCTTTTAAGGAATATACAGCCAACTTTGACCTGGAAGATTGTGACCATATCCTGCGGATAGTATGTTTATCAGGATCCATTCATTCAGAATACCTGATTAATTTTTTGAAAGAATTTGGATGCATTGCTGAAATCCTACCGGATGACGATCAACTGGAAGAACATGCTTTATTGCAACGGGAGTTGGCTTCCCGTTAAATATTTCATTTTGGATTTACCATTTAAATTCATCATCGGGAAAAAGTAAACAATTGATTTATTCTGTATTTCCCTCCTGTTTCAATCAATAAATTCTTGTACGGTATCCATAAATGACATCTCAGAACAGAAGGGGCACTTTCGCAAATATTTATGCAATTTTCAGGCAATCACTCAATGGCGAAGCGCTGGATTATACTCAGGGCAGTATTCCCAAAGCGGTTGTTTTGCTTGCGATTCCAATGATTCTTGAACTGAGCCTCGAAAGCGTTTTTGCGCTCGTGGATATTTTTTTTGTGGGTAAGCTGGGAGAGAATGCCATTGCAACGGTTGGGCTTACCGAATCTGTAATTACCATTGTTTATTCCGTTGCTATCGGTTTAAGTACTGCTACCTCCGCTATTGTGGCAAGAAGAATCGGTGAAAAAAATCCGGAGGCAGCAGCGCATGCCGGAGCTCAATCACTGATAATTGCACTGGTGATTACACTGATCTCGAGTATCGCAGGAATGGTGTTTGCAGGAAATATTTTATCGCTTATGGGAGCAAGCGATGAGGTGGTAAAGGAAGGTGCAATATTTACCCGCATTATGTTTGGGGGCAGTCTCGCCATCATTCTTTTATTTTTGATCAACGGGATTTTCCGCGGTGCAGGTAATGCTGCGATGGCCATGAAAAGTTTATGGATCGCCAGTATCATCAATATTATCCTGTGTCCCATCTTTATTCATTACTTCGGCTTAAAAGGTGCCGCAATTGCAACTGTAATTGGAAGAAGTTCGGGAGTGTTGTACCAGGCTTATCATTTATTCAGGGGAAGCGGCATCTTAAAGTTTCATAGACATCATTTCAGGTTTGATCCTGCAATTATTAAATCGATCATCAATGTCGGATGGCCCGCTACTTTTCAATTTATCATTGCAAGCGGCAGCTGGATCGTATTGGCAAGGCTGGTTGCAGAAACCGGCGGAACTTCAGCATCAGCAGGTTATCAAATTGCCATACGAAACGTGGTTTTCTTTATCCTGCCCGCCTGGGGATTAAGCAATGCTGCTGCAACACTGGTTGGACAAAACCTGGGGGCAAAACAACCGGAACGGGCTGAACAAAGTGTTTTAATTACTGCAAGGTACAATGCCATCTTTATGAGTTTTGTAATGGTGCTGTTCCTCTTTTTTGCGCATCCGATCATTCATTTTTTTTCCCAGGATGATGATGTTGTGGCTTATGGTGCCCGTGCTTTACAGATCATCGGCTCGGCTTATATTTTTTACGGCATCAGCATGGTAATGACGCAGGCCTTGAATGGTGCCGGTGATACCAGGACACCCACCATTATTAATTTTGTCTGCTTTTGGTTGTTTCAAATTCCCCTCGCCTACTTTTTATCAAAAGGGCTCGACCTGAAATCAACAGGCGCATTTATTGCGATACCGATTGCTGAAACGCTGATTGCATTAATTGCCTGGTACTATTTCAAAAAAGGAAAGTGGAAGGAGATAAAAGTGTAGAGGTCTTGGTTTGAATAATTTGTTTACTATACAATAAGAATTCACGGAACCGGCATTCACCGTTTCCGATGCTTGGATTTTATATTTTTGTCAACTTTCAAAGTATGCATTTACAAATAATGAATCCCGTTATTGTGCAGCTGCCCTCCAATCCTGACATCATTGATTTTATTAAAAGATACCATCTTCATCCTCAGTTTTGGATAGACGCAATAAGAGAGACTTGTGAGCTGCACCAGATTCCTGCAGAAGAATTAACACCTTTTTCGGATGGCTCAAACTTAATTGCAGCAATCAATAAGAAGTTTGTGGTAAAAATATTTCCTCCCTTCCACAGGCATCAGTGGGAAAGTGAATACCGTGTTTTGCAACACCTGAACGGAAAAACCACCATACCTATTCCTGATTTAATTGCACATGGTGAGCGTAATGATCGCTGGAGCTATTTTATTACTGGTCGGGACTTACAATCAAGGAAACAACTGCCGGCTTTTCAATGGCTAAAAAAGATTTTTTGTGCGGTGTAATCGGGGCAAAGGAATACCTCTATTCCCAACCGATAGCAACCATTAAACGTAAGCTGCAAACCACCTTCCTGATGGCGGATTATGATGAATACGGAATGAGATATAAAGATCGGAGCGCACTGGGAAGTGAAGGTTATCAACTGTCCGGGGTGAAGGGTGAAAACCTGGTTTATAACCGGATGATGGTCTCAGAAGGGAAAATCGTAGGGACCTGGCATCGTACCATAAAAAACAGCGGAGTTGAAATTATTACTTTGCCGTTCTCTCCACTCCAAGGTTCCGCACAACGGGCGATGGCTGAAGCAATAAAGAGATACTGCTGGTTTTTAGGAAAAAATGCGGAGATGAATTAAATCTGTTATTTTCAAAGTATGAATTGGAGGTGATAAAATTGCTACTACCCACCACTCATAATACCTTCAAAAATTATTCAACCAGGCATGCTTCACTTAAACTTCACCCCATTTCCAATTCTCACTACAAAACGGTTGCAATTGCGACAACTGACCACTGCTGATGCAAACGAAATTCTTATTCACCGTTCAGACGAAAGAATCCTCGAATTCATCGACATTCCGAAAGCAAGCACCCTGGAAGATGCCCTTGCATTTATTCATAAGATAAATAAGGGAATTGCAGAAAATGAATCGATCTTCTGGGGGATTCAATTAAAGGAGCGCCCATTGCTGATCGGAAGTATCTGTTTATGGAATATTTCAAAAGAAGAAAACAGCGGCGAAATCGGTTATATGCTGCATCCCGATTCCCAGGGAAAAGGTATCATGCAGGAGGCCTTAGAAAAGGTTATTGAATTTGGTTTTATCAACCTGAAACTGAAAACCGTCGTTGCTGATGTGCATCCAAATAATCTGAAATCAATTCAGTTGCTGAAAAAGAATGGTTTTGTTTACAAGGCAACGATTAAAGATATGGTAGTTTATGAATTGAATGATCCTTCTCTGTCACACTGATTTTAATTATAAGGAGCCTTTCGCATTGTTATCTCCTTCTTCTGCTACATATTGCCAGATTCATTTTTTTCTTTGCCATTCGGTTTAAAGCACAGTCTTCTGAGTTCCTTTCACCAAAGAACACGAGTCAGAAAAACTACCTTAACTTACCGTTTCAAACAGGTTTCATGAAAATGTTGCTGCAAAAAAACACAATCATCATTGCAAGGGTTGCAATGGTGGCGATCTTCCTTGCACTCATCCGTACCATAGGTGAATGTTTCCGTTTGAATGAAATTGCTGAGAACACCCTCCCTTTTGAAGAAATAAAACCGTTTCTGACTGGAGCAATGATAACAGCAGTATCGTGTCTTATCATGGTACTTTTGTCTTTCTTTTCTAAATACAGATTAATCATTGTCATTTCCATTCTTACCATCATTGCATTGATAATAATAAAGATCAGGTACCTCTAATAAAACTTTTTGAAATGATCATAAAATCCTTTTATAGTTCTATAACCATATCCTGGATTACATAGTCGAAAGGTTCTTGTATGATCTATTGAGCGGTCAACGTTATAAAAAAAATCATCCTTTTTGATTATTGACAAAGGTTAATTCACGTTGTACCTTGTGGGCAATAATAAAAATCACGGCCTTCTATGGCTGTCATTATAAATACCGGAGAAGTACCGGTGATATTTAAAGAAGGTCTACTGCTGTATATTATAATGTGAGAAGTATGAATAGAAACCCTGTAGTTTATCTGAATCTTGATCGGTGATATCAAAAAGGTCGGCTTAGGGTTAACCATCAAATTGTATATTATATAAATTCTCCGACAGCAGTTAGATTGACGTAGCAGGAATTGCAGCTGTAGTGAAGTAAACAGGCACTTGTGGTGGGTGCCTGTTTTTTGTTTATCGCATGAGCTTTGAAATAGTAAAACTCCTTAACTTTAGGGCAGGCAATCAGGCCGTGGGGTCATTAGTTATTCTATAAAAAAAGTTACTTCGCTACGATATCATCGAAACATAACACTTACCAATTCCCTGAATAATTTGTAAGCCACCATTGCCGTCATATTATTGATGTCACGCACGGGATTGTATTCCACAATGTATACGCCCTCTACCGGGACATTGATTTTATGAATCACGCCAATCACATCCCTCGTGGACAATCCACCAGGTTCATGATGAGAAAATACCTGTTGCAAATGCAGGATCCAGTGCATCCATATCGAAGGAGATATCCCAATGGCCCTTTGAGTGCTTCAACAAAGGCATCGTCAAAATTCCCTGCTTCAATTAGGGTAGCATTAAACCGCTTTGCTTGTTCCCTTTATTGAGTGTTGCGTGTTCGGATACCTGCCTGCGTCAGGGAGCAATTAAGTTCCTTTCCGTTATCCATTCAACCAAACGGTATTCGGAACACACCTTTAATTTATTGCTGGTGCAATTGCAACTGAGTCCTATTAACCAACTTCCCATGTATGCAGAAAAAACATTGCCGGTAATTAACAGCAGCAACAAAGTAAAATTTGCACATTTACTTTACGCGCGTCTTCCTGAAATGGAAACAGAATCCAAAAGAAAAAGAATCGTAAAAGTGTTGAAGCAATCAGGGCTCACAAAATAAATCACAAGATTCAAACCTGATTTTTTCTTACTTGCAGTTGTAATGCTTTGAAGGCCACAACTAACGCCGGACTCCGCAGGAATTGTAACCTGTTGTATCTTCCC
>JBDSEW010000239.1:0-4484 GCA_039919825.1 Chitinophagales bacterium
TTTTGTCGAAACGTAAAGGTCTGGAAATGAAGTGGCACTTGCAGCTAACTATTATTATACGAAGTTAAAAACAAATGTAAAATTTCGCATTTTCTTTTAATGACCTCTCATTCATTGATTTATAGCAGATTTAAAGTTTCGTATTTTATCTGTCAATCCAGAAAACGAAATTTCGCTTTCTACTTTAAATGTAACTTGTCAAATGGACTGGTCACCTTGTTTATTTCTCTTTTGCTTACATGTGTATACCGCATCGTGGTAACAGGGCTGCTATGACCTAACAACTCTTGTATAATCCGCAGGTCTGTACCGCTTTCCAGCAAGTGCGTTGCAAAACTGTGTCTTAAAAGATGGGTGTTTCCCTTTTTACGGATCCCTGCTTTTTGTTTTGCCTCCGCAAAAATCATCTGCACACTTCTGGTGCTGTAACTGCCGCCTTTCCAACCTTCAAATAAGTAATTCTTTGGACGGTACTGTCTTACATACGCCCGCAATACTTCCAATAGTTTTTCACTCAGCATCACTATTCTGTCCTTTTTTCCCTTCGACTGCCTCACCGATATATGCATGCGATGACTGTCAATGTCAGCAATAGTCAGATTCACGATCTCACTCACCCGCAGACCTGCCGCGTAACCGGTAAAAAGAATCACCCGGTGCTTGATGTTTTCTACAGCATTGAATAATCTTTCAATTTCAAGCTCACTAAGCACCACCGGATTGCGTTGAAGATTTTGAGGACGCGGAAGGTCATAAAACTCCTTCTGTTTATGCAAAACATTTTCGTAATAGAATTTGATGGCGTTTATCAATGTTCGCACGTGATCGGTACCTGAATGTTTAGATTTTACCTGGTACAATAAAAATTCTTCAATTTCTTGCCGGGTTACATTTTCGATTTCCTTTCTTCCATACCAATAATCTTCAAACTGTATAAAAGCATTGCGGTAATTACGAATGGTATTGGCACTTAAAATCCTTAGCTCCATTTGTTCTGTCAGCTTCGTTAAAGGCACGCTGTCAAAACCAGGTGGTGACCCGTCGTTCTCTTTTTGATAGATAATTCTTAGCAGCGCGATGAGGAGTTTCTTATCGTGCGGAATATGCCAGGCTTTTAAGCTTTCTGACCATTTACTTCCTTTCACCTGTTTGAAAACACCCTTCAGCTCCTGATTGGTAGATAAGAGTTGTATTCTTTTTTCAGATGGAAACACAATTGTTTTGGGAGTTATTCCCCTGGCAATAAGCCGCTCTTTAATTTCTTCGCCGCTCATAAGATGGATGGTATAAGATATAAAACGACCGTAATATAGTAATAAGAGGCCAATCGCGAATGGCGAGGATGTAAGAAATTTCCATCGCATGATTTTTTCTAACAAAGTTGCATGCAAAGTTCTTACCCATTATAGCAGAAGATTAAAGAACTGTATCCCTAAAGCGCTCCCCGAGAATAACTCTACAGATATCTCGATTATGTGGAACAGCTGAATAAATTAATCTCCACCGAGATGAAAGAAATCCGCGAATAACACCGCAGAAATATCCTGCTGCACCCAACGAGCAGTTCCAAAAATTAGACTGTCTCCCGTTTTGCAATGCCTAAAATAAGGGTTGATGATTTAATACATTGATATTTATTGCCCGGTAGCATATTTCTTTACTGGCGATAAAATAGAACAGGCATGTAAAGACGCCCGCAATATTAAAATTATGAAAGTGGTTAAGTGGAAATGGGTTTGACATTTATAACTCATAGGAATTCTTTTGATTTTTATAACAGAGTTATCACCTCGGCAAAGCCTTTATCCTGGATTCAATGCACTAATGCTGCCATTTGCTTATCTCGCTTTTCGTTCGTTCCTTTGTGAGCCTTCTTTTTCAGGCATAAATCCCGGTTTGTAATGATTTTTTTGGAAGTTGCTGCTTCAGCTACCCATTCAACGGTGGTCAATTATCTGCCTATTGTTATTCAGTTCCTTTTTGCTGCTGGATTTGTCGGAACCACCATGGTAGCTACCCATCTTCTGGGACCAAAACTTCAAACCAAAAAGAAACTGCAGGCCTTTGAAAGTGGCATCAAATCAGTGGGTAATGCCAGGCAGCCTTTTGCTATTAAATATTTCCTCACGGCTATCCTTTTTGTGCTGTTTGATGTCGAAGTGATTTTCCTTTACCCATGGGCTGTTAATTTTACGGAATTGGGCTGGTCGGGTTTAATTACCATGGGATTGTTCATGGGATTGCTGCTGGCAGGATTTGTGTACATCGTGAAGTCCGGAGCGCTGGATTGGGAATAGCTTGGTGGGATGGAGACGTAAGATATAGGACGTTAGACATGGGGAGGGTAGATAAAATGAGACAGGAACCAGGAACCAGGAAGTAGCCTTTTAATCAAGCGGTGGTGCTTGTTAGGAGAAAGGCCTGAAACCTGATCGCTGAAACCCTTTACCTCACACCTTATACCTGACACCTTGAACCCGAATAGATAATAGTTGTTACCAGAAAGATAATAGGCAGATAACTGAAACCTGACACCTGAAAACATGGAAACAGCAACCTCAACAGATAAAAAAATAATCACCGTAGATGCACCGGAAGGGCTCGTCGGTACCGGATTTTTTGCAACGAGTTTAGATAAAGTGGTTGGACTTGCCCGGAAGAATTCGATTTGGCCATTGCCCTTCGCTACTTCCTGCTGCGGGATTGAATTTATGGCTACCATGGGTTCGCACTATGACTTTGCCCGGTTTGGAGCAGAACGCGTCAGCTTTTCTCCCAGGCAGGCCGATTTACTGATGGTGATGGGAACCATTGCAAAAAAAATGGGACCGATCCTCAAGCAGGTGTATGAGCAGATGGCAGAACCACGTTGGGTAATTGCCGTGGGCGCCTGTGCCTCAAGCGGTGGAATATTTGATACGTACTCTGTACTTCAGGGAATTGATCAGATTATTCCGGTAGATGTGTATGTGCCGGGATGTCCTCCGCGCCCTGAGCAAATAATTGACGGGTTGATGAGGATCCAGGACCTGGTACAAAACGAATCACGCGGAAGGAGAAATTCTCCGGAATACCAGGCGCTGTTAAAGTCCTATGGAATTGAAACCGTAAATAGTTAACTGACCTCTTTTATTAACCAAGTTCAGCGATAATCATAAGTTAAGATAAACTGCTTCACCACGTTCACCATGTCAACTATAGATTCTGCTTTAATACTGGAAAAACTGAAGACGCAGTTTGGTGATGCGGTACATTCTCCGGCTGAACCCTATGAATTACTGACTGTCAATTGCTCGCGTGAAAAAATTATTCCTGTACTGGAGTTTCTTCACAATGATGCAACATTGTCGTTCACTTTTCTCACTGATCTTTGCGGCGTTCATTATCCGCACCGGCCGGCTAAGTTTGAAGTAGTGTATCACCTGCACAGTTTTGTAAACAATGTAAGGCTGCGTATAAAAGTTGCGATTGCAGGTGATCCTCCGACAGTTCCTTCTGCAACTGCTGTTTATTCCTCTGCCAACTGGATGGAGCGGGAAACGTACGACTTCTACGGAATTTTATTTGAAGGGCATCCGAACCTGAAAAGAATTTTAAATGTGGATGAGATGACCATCTTCCCCATGAGAAAGGAATACCCATTGGAAGACAATACCCGAAGAGATAAGAATGATGAAATGTTTGGACGTGATCCCAAATTGATTTTAGCAGACAAATAAATTTTTTAGCAGAAGTTTTTTTATGTGCCTCGTGTATCAACAATAAAATAATGCTCACCAACAACCAACATATCAAGCTCTCCGAACAGGAACTGGAAAAGGAAACCATGACCCTCAATCTTGGTCCTACTCATCCTGCAACGCATGGGGTATTTCAGAATATTGTGGAGATAGACGGAGAGCGAATCGTAAGCGGAGAATCCACGATCGGATATATTCACCGCGCATTTGAAAAAATTGCTGAGCACCGCCCTTTTTACCAGATCACGCCGCTAACCGACCGGTTGAATTATTGTTCGTCGCCAATCAACAACATGGGCTGGCACCTGACAGTGGAAAAACTGCTGGGTGTTAAAACACCGAAGCGGGTGGATTACCTGCGGGTGATCATCATGGAGCTGGCGCGTATTGCCGATCACCTGATTTGTAATTCTATTCTCGTAGTTGATACCGGAGCTTATACGGGCTTTCTTTATTGCATGCAGCAAAGAGAAAAAATTTATGAGATCTGGGAAGAAGTTTGTGGAAGCCGGTTGACTACCAACATAGGCAGAGTAGGCGGATTGGAGCGCGACTTCAACGACATTGCTTTCCAAAAACTTGAAAACTTCATTAAGGAGTTTCCCAAAGTGCTGAAGGAATTTGAGAACATGGTGATGCGCAATAGGATCTTCATTGACCGCACCGTTGGCGCAGGACCTATCAGTGCTGAACGTGCAATAAATTATGGTTTTACCGGCCCTAATTTAAGAGCAACAGGGGTGG
>JBDSEW010000331.1:0-16443 GCA_039919825.1 Chitinophagales bacterium
CAGGTATTGCAACCTCGCTGGGATTTTGGATGAGCCGGGCGATTGCTTTTCAAAGGAAGAAACACGTGCTCATCACGCTTGCATACTTTCCTTTCGTTTTTTCACCAGTGATCTTTGCTTCGGTGCTTAATTTTTACTTTATCTTTTTTAATCTTTCCGGAAGTATTTTAGGAGTGATGCTGGCCCAGGTCTTTATTACACTTCCCTTTGCTGTATTGTTGTTTGTAGATTATTGGGATGTAAAATTGAAATCACTTGAAGACCTGGTTTTTACGTTGGGTGGAAATACGTCGCAGGCATTTCTGAAAGTGATCATTCCAGTTTCAAAAAACATGCTGTTGCTTTGTTTCTTCCAGGCATTTTTAACATCGTGGTTTGATTATGGACTCATTTCAGTAATTGGTGTCGGAAAAATTCAAACGCTTACCGTGAAAGTATTTCAATACATTGGCGAAGCAAATCCATACAATGCTGCTGTAAGCAGTTGCCTCCTGATACTTCCTCCGATGATTTTACTTTTTATCAATAAGAAATATCTATTCAACACCCTAAAATAGTGTACTTACAACTTCGACATATCAATAAGAAATTCAGAACTGAATCTGTAATCAGGGATTTGAATCTTCAGTTAAGTGCAGAGAAGACACTGAGCATCCTGGGTGCATCGGGTTCGGGGAAAACAACCTTACTTAAAATTATTGCCGGTTTACTTGAAGCGGATTCCGGTGAAATTTTTCTTAGTGAAGAAAATATAACAGATGTTCCTTCAAACAAGCGCAGCATTGTTTATATCTACCAGGAACCGCTTCTTTTTCCACACCTGAATGTATTTGAAAATATTGCTTTTGGTCTGCGAATCCGGAATGTTGGAGCTGAAACGATACAACTCCAAGTGAAAAAAATGATGGAAAGATTGGAACTGCAAGACCAAGCCAAAAAATTTCCGGAGCAACTTTCCGGAGGACAACGACAGCGTGTGGCATTCGGCAGGGCAATTATCATCAATCCACCCGTGTTGCTGTTGGATGAACCTTTTGCAAGTCTGGATTTTGAAACAAGAGGTTCGATGCAAAAGCTTTTTAAAGAAGTAACACATGAATTTCGCATCACTTCCATTTTTGTTACCCATGATTTAAAGGAAGCCATGCTGATGGCCGATGAAATTGCCTGGATGCGGGAAGGAACTTTACACCAGTACAAATCATTGCAGGATTTTAAGAATGATCCGCTTTCCGGCGTGCAGAAAGAACTGGAATTTTGGAAATCGATTTAGCAAATGATCATTCTAAAAAATAAAACTTTGGAAAAGGGGTTTACAAATCAAAAATGAATACCGACTTCAATCATATCGAAAGTGTTTATTGGGTCTTCACACAATTGTGTAATGATTTGTGCGATCACTGTTACAATGATTCAGGGCCTAATGGAGCGCGTATAAGCGAAGAAGAATGTATGACGATCATTGGAAATCTTCCGGATAAAGTGGACAGGATCATTCTCTCCGGTGGTGAGCCGCTGGCAGATAAAAAATTGCTTTACAAAATTCTCGACCGGCTAAAGGAAAGGTACAAGGACAAAACGCAGATCATGCTCCAGACAAATGGTGATCTTCTCAACGAATCCGTTTTGGATACACTGATTGAAAAAGGAGTAACGCGAATTGATATCGCAAGCATCGACCGTTTTCACAAGTTCGCCGGTGAGCGCCTTGACATGCTCAAAGCACTTTTTAAATCACGTGGTATGAGCGATGAAGTGGTTGAACCATTGGTGACGAAAGATATTTTTTTGAAAAAGGATAAGTTGAGCTTCGGGTATTGGGGTGCCAATGAGGAAATGTGGCTCGGCGGAAATTGGGCGCGCGGAAGAGCCATGAAGAAAAACCTCTGGTTAAAGGATCCTGAACATAATTTTTGTGCGATTCTGAGTGGCGCTAAAGGATTTTTAGGAGGTACAGAACTGCCGCAGGAAATATCTATTCAACTCTGGAAAATTAATCCCTGCTGTCCGGGCACGTTGTATCCGATGGGTGATGCCCGAATGGAAAAAGTGAGTGATGTATTACTTCGTGTTTCGAAACACAAAGTCTTCCAAATGCTGAATGAAGGTGAGCCGTGGAAAATGGGCGAACATATTGGCATTACAGCAGAGGAAGCAAAAACCAAAACACGTGAATTAAAAAACATCTGTCTTTATTGCGATCATTTCTTCGAACATTGGATCGATAAAGAAACACTGAAAGAAAAATAGCGCCACTTGCTATCCTTGCTCTGCTTTATTTATTTACCTTCCTATCATATTTATATCGGGTTAAATCCAATTTTATGAAAAAGGCCAATAAGTTTCTGCTCATCCAGTCCTGCCTCTTCAGCTTCTGGTTGGTGTTTTCACCAACCAACGTTAGAACAGTTGGATTAGTCACCCATCATTCATATCTTTAGTTTCATATCCCATTGTCTTATGGACAACTATATCAAACTTTTACTGCTACAAATTAAAACTGGCAAAATCTTTTGACGTCAGATAAATATAAACAAATCATAGTCGATAGCATGAAATTTATATCGATGCCTAACGCGTTTATGGTTTTGTGATCATGCCAAATCGCCTGTCTATTCTTTGGCGATTGCAGGAAGGATTTACACAAGAAAAGATTCAACACGATTTTCTAAAATTCACCGCACAAAAAATCAAATTTGACCTACTTGAAAAACATCCGCAGATCGGTGAAAACACCGACCACAGGCTGAAAGAATAATATTGGCTACTGCTATTATATACCCATTTAAAATTCATCAGGTGAATGAATGAATGAATTTATTTATCTTCACATCATATCTATATTCATTTAAAACCGTTTTTATGAAAAGGGTCAACAATTTCTTTTTAATCCACTTATTTATTCTTTTTTTATTCACCTGCTATACCGCTCATGCACAAAAGAATTTTGTGAGCGGAATTGTAGTATTAAACAGTGGTGATACACTTAAGGGATTCATCAGTGATGAAGAATGGAAGGTAAATCCAAAAATCATCTATTTTAAAACCACAACGGAAAGCGCTTTTGTTAAATACACTCCATTAACTACGCGCATGTTCCGTATCACCAATGGTAACTGGTATGTGAGTTACACAGGCCTGGTAGATGGCTCCTCCTTAAAAATTCCGGAGCTGAAATACAATCCCAATCCGCCTACCGTACTGGATACCTTGTTCCTTCGGGTGCTCGTAGCCGGAAATGCAGCATTGCTTTATGCACGTGATTACCGGGAGCGCGATCATTTTTTCATTCTGAAAACCGGAGATACCATCGCAGAACTGGGGTACAATAAATTTCTGGTGAGTGGTTACGACGGCACTCATACGAAGGTAAATGAGGTATACAGATCTCAGTTGGTAAAATTGGTCGCTGACTGTCCTTCGCTGTCAGAAAAAATCATGGGTATACCTCTGGTCTACAACCGCGATGATTTTGTAGCACTTATTAAGCAATACAATAGCTGCGATGGTGCGGCGATTGAATATGCTGAATCGAAAGAACGGTGGGACTTTGGCTTTTCTGTTTTGGCGGGTGTGAATTGGTGCAGGCTGCGTTTTACCAGTGATAAGAATACTTTCCTCAAAACCATTGATATGGACCGTTCTTTAGGCTATGCTGCAGGTTTAGGTTTCAATGCCATTATTCCGCGTAACCGTAAACAGTGGTCAATTTTTAATATGGTCTATTTGAAAAATTATACCGCATATGGCAATACGGAATTGAATTTGGCAGATGCTGAAAATTCTGTTTACATCGATTTTCATTACCTGAAACTTGCCACTTCCATTCGCTATACTTCACCAAAGGGAGCAGTAAAACCTTTTATCGGCCTGGGAATGACGAATGGCTATGCGCTGAAAGATAAAAACCTTTACACCAATGCTTCGGGTAGCGTGAAAGAATTGATTGATGGCCCCAAGCGCTACGAATTTGGATTGGTTGCTGAAGGAGGCCTGTCTTTCAACCATTTTTCCGTTATTGTTATGTATGAATCATCCAATGGCATGTCACCGTTTCAGGATATTCAATCTCATGTAGCTACTTTGTATGGGATGGTTGGTTATACGTTTTGATATTTTGATATGAATCGTTACTGTGCAGCAACCCTGGGAAAGTTGCTACAAAGACTCAAATGCTCAAAGAATTACAGTGAAATGGAAACAAATATTTGTGCCTTAGTGGTGTAATCAGGATACTTAAAATAAACTAAAGAGGCTGTCTCAAAAGTCATGAAGTCATCCTGAACTTGTTTTCCGAAGGATCCTGTGGGCAGGATCTGTTCCTTAAAGAGAGCAGATGCCGAAATAAATTCGGCATGACGGCTCCTCCGGACCTTGTGAGACAGCCTCTTTTGTAGAAAATATTTTAGAATAATGGCCCACTAACTATATAAACCATCCAAACTTTTCAAACCCTTCAAACCCTTCAATCTCTTCAAACCCTTTTCTATAATGTCCGCTTCACTTCTGTTTCTTCATACCCTTCAATCACATCCCCTACTTTAATATCGTTAAAGTTCTTAATGGCGATACCGCATTCCTGTCCGCTCGTCACATCTTTCACATCATCTTTGAAACGCTTGAGTGATGCGAGTTCGCCGGAGTAGATCACGATACCATCGCGGATGAGGCGCACCTTGGTGTTACGCATGATCTTTCCTTCAGTCATAAAGCAACCCGCTACCGTTCCTACCTTGGTTACCTTAAACACATCGCGCACTTCTGCATTGCCCACAATCTTCTCTTCGATCTTCGGCTCAAGCATTCCTTCCATGGCGCTCTTCAATTCATCAATAGCATCGTAGATGATGGAGTAGAGTCGTATTTCAATATTTTCCTTCTCTGCAATCTTCCGTGCACTTAGGGAAGGACGAACCTGGAAACCGATGATGATAGCATCAGATGCTGAAGCCAGCAATACATCAGACTCAGTGATTTGTCCAATAGCCTTGTGGACCACATTCACTACAATTTCTGCAGTAGATAATTTCTGCAATGAATCAGTGAGTGCCTCCACAGAACCATCAAAGTCAGCTTTCACAATCACATTCAGTTCTTTGAAGTTGCCCAGTGCCAAACGACGTCCGATCTCATCAAGGGTAATGTGTTTCTTGGTCCTTATACCCTGCTCACGCAAAATCTGCTGACGTTTATAAGCGGCTTGTTTTGCTTCCTGTTCATCATCAAATTCCTTGAACTTTTCTCCTGCCTGTGGTGCGCCGTCGAGACCAAGCACCAGTACAGGTGCAGAAGGGCCTGCTGTTAGCATGCGTGCGCCACGTTCATTGAACATCGCTTTGATCTTTCCAAAATGGCTACCAGCTACAATCAGGTCACCCGTATTCAGGGTTCCTTCCTGCACCAGTAAAGTGGCAACATACCCGCGTCCTTTATCGAGTGTGGCTTCAATCACCGTTCCCATTGAAAACTTATCAGGATTGGCTTTCACATCCAGTATTTCCGCTTCCAGCAGAATTTTTTCCAGCAGACTTTCAACGCCTGCTCCCTGCTTGGCGGATATTTCCTGGGATTGGAATTTACAACCCCATTCTTCCACCAATATATTCATGCCTGCCAGTTGCTCACGGATCTTTTCAGCGTTTGCCCCCGGCTTATCCATTTTGTTAAAGGCAAAGATCATCGGTACACCAGCTGCCTGCGCATGACTGATGGCTTCTTTGGTTTGCGGCATCACACTGTCGTCGGCAGAAATTACAATCACTGCGATGTCCGTAATTTTTGCACCACGTGCACGCATGGCAGTAAATGCCTCGTGGCCCGGTGTATCTAGGAAAGTGATTCGTTTTTCATTGGGAAGAATCACTTCATAGGCACCGATGTGCTGCGTGATTCCACCTTTTTCACCTGCTACTACATTTGTTTGACGGATATAATCGAGCAACGAAGTTTTACCGTGATCGACGTGACCCATGATGGTTACGATGGGAGCACGAGGCTTGAGATCTTCCGGATCATCATCTTCATCGTCGTCAAATTCATCCTGTTCTTCTATACTGATAAATTGAACATCGGTGCCGAATTCATGTGACACCAATTCGATAATTTCCGCATCCAGCCGTTGATTGATAGAAACGATGATACCCAGGTTCAAACAGGTTTTGATTACTTCTGTAACCGGCACATTCAGCAAGCTGGCCAATTCTGCTACCGGGATAAACTCGGTAACATGAATCACTTTTTTTCCATCTACCACATCTTCTGTTCCGGTTGCCGCTTCTTCTCTCTTTAACCGGCGGTATTTTGCCTTTGCGCTCTTTCCCTTGGTAGTGCCACTCAGGCGTGCCATGGTTTCCCGTATCTTTTCCTGTATTTCTTTTGTTGAAACTTCCTGTGGTTCATTGGGCGAAAGCGGGCTTCTCTTGACAGCATCACGGCGCAATGGCGGACGGCGATCGTCACGCTTGATCATAGGCCTGTCAGGGCGTGGTGCCTGAGGGGTTGTTTGTGCAGTGCCGGGTTTTGCAGCAGGATCCGGTTTATCGGAAGTGTAAATGCGTTTACGTTTGCGCTTTTCTTTACCTGCCTTTATAATGTCGGAATAATCAACAGGTTTACTTTTGATCGAATCAAGATCGAGCTTTCCAATCACCTTCGGCCCGTCGAGTTTTCCGTATTCTGTTTTTCTTACTTCAACTGGTGACACCTCTGTTTTTGCAGGAGCTTCAGCTGGAGACGCTTCGGGTTCACTCTCCGCCACCGGAACAGGAATTTCCTCAACTATTTTTTCAGTAACAGGAATTTCTGCAGCCGGTACTTCCTCCTTTACAGGAACTTCTAAGGATTCTTCCTTTACCGCCTGATCTTTTCCTTTCTTAACAGGTTTCTTCTTTTCTGGCTTGGTTTTCTGGTCTAATTTCTCCAGATCGATTGTGCCAAGTACTTTCGGGCTTTCCAGTTGTTCCACTACCATTCTGGATACTTCCTTCTCGGCAACTGGTTCTGGTACCTTTTCCTCCGGAATGGGAACCGTTTCAATAATCTCTGCAACTTCTTTTGCAGGCACCTTTTTTTCAATTGGCGGAGGAGGAGGTGCTGCAGGGGGAAGGTTTTTCACCAGCACTTCTGCTTCTGCTTCTGTCTTTTTTCTGGCAGTAACAAAAGCTTCTTTTTCCTTCTCTTTTTCAAAGATCTTAGACCCCAAACTGATCTTATCGGCCTGCAGCTTGTCTGCACGATCCTGTGAAAAATCGCGCATAAGCAGGTTGTGCATATCCTTACTGATCTTAATGGTGGGTTTATTGTCCACCGTAAAACCCTTTTTCTGGAGATGCTCAATCAGGTGCGTCCAACTAACGTTCAGTTCTTTGGCTACTGCCTGTATTCGTACTTCTGATGTTGTTACTTCAGCCATTTATGTTGCTGTTCCTCTCAAAATTTGAATGGCAAAGATCGAATTAAAAAACCACTTTGCGCGGGTTAAATGCTTACTGGCGCGGGAGGCCAATTTCCTGAAACTGGTGTATTTGGTATGCTCGTTTGACTAACTACGGCCATTGAATGCTGGTGAATGAATGCAGATTCAAAGGCGGCAATTTTTTAATTGATTTCGAAGAGTGCTATGATGGTTTTAAAGATTAATAATGATGAAGCTAATAGTTATTTTAGTCGGTATTGATTATTTCTTCCCTTCCTGGTCAAACTCTGAACGCAGGATGCGAAGCACTTCGTTAATGGTTTCTTCTTCCAGGTCACTGCGACGAACCAATTCATCGCGGCTTAATTCGAGTACACTCTTCGCAGTATCGCAACCAATTCCTTTCAATGTATCAATGATCCAGCCATCAATTTCATCTGAAAATTCATCGAGATCGATGTCATACTCTTCATCCTGCACATCACGGAACACATCGATGGTATAGCCAGTGATCCTGCTGGCTAACTTGATGTTCAACCCTCCTTTACCGATTGCCAGCGAAACCTGGTCGGGTTTCAGGTAAACATAAGCGCGCTTGTTCTCTTCATCGATTTCCATGGAGGAAATCTTTGATGGTGTTAATGCTCGGGTAATGAAAAGTTGCGTATTGTTGGTGTAGTTGATAATATCAATGTTCTCATTATGTAACTCACGCACAATACCGTGGATGCGGGAACCCTTCATCCCTACGCAGGCCCCAACAGGATCAATCCGGTCGTCGTACGATTCTACAGCCACTTTTGCACGTTCACCGGGCTCGCGGGCAATGCGTTTGATCATGATCAGGCCATCGAAAATTTCCGGCACTTCCTGTTCAAGCAACTTTGCAAGAAATGCATTGTCGCTGCGGGATAACATGACCAGCGGAGTATTGTTTTTCATGTCAACACCTTTCACTACGGCGCGTACGTTATCTCCCTTTTTGAAAAAATCAGAAGGTATCTGCTCGTTCTTTGAAAGTACCAGCTCATTCCCTTCATCATCCAGTAGCAGTGTTTCTTTTTTCCAGACCTGGTATACTTCGCCGGTAATGATTTCTCCTACACGGTCCTGGTATTTTTTGTAGAGCTCTTCCTTTTCCAGTTCAGAAACCCGTGATGCCAGTGTTTGCTTTGCAGTTAATATGGCACGTCGGCCAAATGATTCAAAGGTGATTTCTTCAATGGCTTCTTCACCCACTGAATAATCAGGCTCCAGCTTAATGGCTTCTGTGATTTCAACTTGTGTATTGGGATCTTCTACGGTACCATCTTCCACAATAATGCGGCGGCGCCAGATTTCAAGGTCACCCTTTTCGGTATTTACGATCACGTCGAAGTTATCATCGGAACCGTATTTTTTCCGGAGTAAAGTGCGAAAAACATCTTCGAGCACCTTCATCATGGTCGGGCGATCGATGTTTTTGAAATCTTTAAATTCTGAGAATGATTCAACTAAGCCTTGGCTGTTCATGGTAATCTTTTTAAGAAATTAAAATTGGATCACTACGTTGGTTGATTTGATGTTTAAAAAAGGAATCTCCGTTTGTACCGGAGCAGGTTCTTTCGTTTTTGCAGTAAAAATTTCTTCCAATAGCAGCTTTTCTTCATCAGCATAGAGCAGTGTTCCCCTTTTTTTCATTCCCGAAAGCAACAGCACCTCAACCTCACGCCCCACACACTTCTTATACTGGCGCAATACCTTCAGTGGTTCTCCCATGCCCGGCGATGACACTTCGAGGACATGCTGTTCAGAAAATGGAAACTCTTTGTCCAGTTCCTTTTGTAATCCGCGGCTGATCCAGGCACAATCTTCAATGGTAATGTGCGGATCACGGTCTACAAAAACCTGCACTGATTGCCCTTTGCGCACCTTCAGGTCCACCAGGTAGCTGTCCTTCTCCTGCAGCAGCGTGTCGAGCACTTCTTTGATTCGATCTTCCAGATTCATCATTGTTCAGGTACAGAAAATAAAAGAGGGGACGTTGGTCCCCTCTAATCAATCTGCGTACAAAGATAGGTGATAAGTTGGAATTTGAAAATTATGTGCCGGCAAAGTGAAAAATGGGTGAATATTTGGGGGCATTCTTTTGGTCCTTAATTGCAAATGAAGCCGTTCGGAAGTTTGGTGGCAAATGGAAACTTATAGTAATGTGATGTCAGTTTGATCCCTTTAACAACACCCTATTTAAAAATACCCATGTTCTGAAGCCAGCCGCATTCAAGAAAACTGTTGAATGCATTTTTCTCCTGAGGCTGATCCTTAACAGCGGCCAATTTTTTTTCGAGCAGTTCGAGTTCGTTCTTCAATACTACTTTTGGCTTAAGGGTATTTCTGAAGAACTGAAGCAGTATTGTTGGAAATGACAAATTGAGCGGATACCTGGAAAAATAATAACCGGTTTGCCGGACCAGGTGTTCTAGGAATGACAAGTTTTTCAATTCAAAGTGCACCAGCATGGTTAACAGCCGTGCATGATATTGAAAGGGAAGGATGCGTTTCTCTGTTACTTTTTCATCGAGCATCATATTGATGAAGGTGATGGCCTTCTCGAATTTTTTTTCCTTTACCAGCCAGTTCATGATCAGCAGATAATTTTTGAATTCATGTATCCGGCTTATGCCTGATTTATAATACCGCAATGATTTTTCGTAGGCATCAATCGCTGCAAGACATTCGGTCCGTTGATTCATTGCCTTAAATACAGTCAATTCAGTGGCAAGCATCAAATGAAAATGATTGTACCTTATTTGAGGGCTTTGAGGTTGTAATTGTTTCAGCTTTGCCAGGTATCTTTCGGCAATACTGAATTTTACGGCAGCCACGGCATCCATTACAATACTGTAGTAGGTATAAATGACCAACACTTCTGTATAATAAAAGTCACGGGGATAGCTTTCCATTATCTGAACAATCTGTGTGGTGAGTTCCAAAGCCCTGTCATGTTCTCCCTTTAACCGCGCTTTCATGGCATTTAATCCCAGGTAAAATCTCCGAGGCGCTTTTGCGGCGGGGAAATTTTCAGGCTTTAGGAGCTGGTTATTGAAGAGTATGGCCAGTTTTTTATCTGCATCAGGGGCTTGGGGCGTAAAGGGAGCATTAATCAGCGACCATTGGAAAAATAAATAACGGTATTCAACAGTAAGAGATATTTCCCCGAGCAGCTCCTTTCTTTTAGAATAATTATCTGCAAGCATGATGTCCGTGCCCGGATTCATCAGTTGTGAACTGGCAGCGATTGCTTCTTCCCAGCGAATGGCGGTAAGGGCCAATTCCTGGAATTCATTTTCTTCACAAATGATCTTCACCTGTTCCAATTGTTCCTGTGCATTGAAGAAAAGTTGTTTCTCGCACAGAATTTCAACAGTACTGAGCAATTCAAGGGCATGGCTGAATGAAGAGGTTTTGCTTTTACGGATCACCAACGATTTCAATATCTGTGAATAGAGGTATCCTTTGGCTTTGTGAAAATTCTTATTGAAGGAGGCTGGCTGCAATTGTTTTTTTAGCTTCTCTTCATCATAAGTTGATTGTTTGGTAATTGCATCAAACAGCTGCAGGTAGATTGTTTCCGTTTCGAATATGTGACGGTGGGCATACTGTTTAAAGAACTTTTTCTCGATAGGTGAAAGAGAGTGTATGAGGTGGAATAGTTTTTCTCTGGGCATGTGGGAGATGTATAATATAAAAACTAAAGTTAACTAATAATAAGATCACACATATCCGGTTTAAATAATTTTTGTTTGAAATGAAATAGGTGGTTTTTACAGGTATGGAAGATGAAAGCAATAATGATTACGATGAGAAACGGATCATAATTTTGTAATTGCACAACCTTCATGGAACCTGCCTCCAACCAAAAGGGCTAACCTTAAATGAGTATCAAATTATTCTCTCACAGTTATCCGTTTTTAAAAATTTTGTTTTGACAATCATATCCCTTCATTTGTATTTTGTTGCGGGAGGAAATTTTGCAAGAACAATATCACCTATTAAAAATAGGATCTCGTATCATTTCCTGCTTAAATATTTAGTAGTTACCAAACCTAAAACTTCATTTCAAAAACACGTGATTTAAAATGTTCAGGAATATTCAACTTCTCTTATAGCGCTGTTTGGCGGATTGAAAGGTGGGGCACCTTTAGGAAGCATGAAACCGTGAAAGGACTTTTGAAACATGGTTTGTTTTCAGCAAGCTTGCGCACAACCTAAACATCACATGCATTACCGCCAGGGTTGTCAGGGTATTGTATCAGAAGTTAATCCGGGACAAGAATCAGCATCCTGTTAAAACTGAAATGAAGTCAGCTTGGGTAGGGTTCATAAGACTGAAACTGCCTGAGCTGTTATTCAATGAATGTGGATTAAAGAAAATGCTGCACCTGTGTATAAGAGTATGTCTAACCAAATTATTTACTTCCTTCCCTCATGCTTGCCGCCGCCTGTAGCGGCTGTTAACGATTCTCACCAGGCAGTTCAATGCTGCCACAGAAATCAATCCTGCGCGATTGCCTCCGTCATTATCCCGATGTATTGCTTGTTGAGAGGCAGGATGCAGGGAACATTTTATCAGGAAACTATAACCTTTTCATTTTATAAACACCACCCTCATGAAAAAGAAAATGATTTTCCTGATCTTACTGATTGGCAATACCGCAGCAGCCCAGCTTAATATCTCTGTCAATAGCCAACAGTATTATGTAATACCGGACCAATTGCTGGGAGTCAATACCCCTTTATATCCTGACTTTCTAACTCCGGCACCTCCATGCATCAAATGTGAAAAATCAAATACGGGAAACCCTTGCATGAACGTGGCTTCCATACCCTGCAATGAGAGTGGCAGTTGTGAGGGAAGCTGGAGAACTGATTTGCCTTCGCAGCTCGAAACAGACGCTGATGCGCTGCATTACCGGGCCATGTATTACCCGGAAGGTGTTGTTTCAAGATATTATCATTATGTTTCGGGTGGCAAAGGTTTTTGTATCAATCCTGATGAAGCAGATTACATAAACCTGTGGGGGCTTAACTCTGGAAAAGCAAATCCTGAACCCCGGAAACGTTATTGCAACGAGAATAGCTACAACTATACTAATTTCTTTGAAAAAAATATTCAGCTCTGCCGTAATGAAGCCGTTCCTTCAGAATCGATGCACATGGTTATTTCGGCAAACGTTTATTTCGGAACATGGCATGAATTAAAGTACATCCTTGAATATTGTGAGGCAAATAATGTTACTGTGGATGCCATTGTATTCGGCACTGAGATAGAGCATGACCAGGACAATGTTCCCTCCAAAATTTTATCAGACGGTGACACCATTCCTTTTGCATCGGGTGGGAGCTACTTTAAGCATGTGCAGCACGTCTTTATCGACTCCATAAAGCTGGACCCGTTATATGCTGAACTCCCGCTTCACTTTTCCACCGGAATACAACACGGCGGGCAGGGTGGATGTGCAAACCGCACCTATTTCTGTGATGATACCCTGGGAAAGAAATCGTTGTGGAACCGCCAGATTCACGATGCAATCGAAGTTTACAATCAAACACATAACCGGCAGCTGGCTTTTGCAGGTGCAGTAAACTGGTGGTGGTTTCCGGTGAATAATGATACCCTGAATCTATCCGCAACCCTGGCTGCTAATGACATGAACGAATTTTTTGAGCAGGGTGTCACTGCTAACGGTCATCCGCTGTGTTATAAATATCCCGGTGGAGTGGCAAGTGGTGAATTTTCCGGGTTCGATGAAATACTGGTGGTGCAATGGGGAGTGAAGAAGTTTAATGGTACCTGCAATGGCACTACCTATGAGAACAGGTTTATAACGCAGGTTTTCATTTTGAAACGGATATTGAATATGCTGGAGAATAACTTCAATATCGAGTTTAATCCTGCAGCATCCAATGGTATCAGGTATACCAATGCCTTTTATCATCGCCTTGGATCGAATAATGGTTACAATCCGCTGGATTTCAATCCTGACAACGGGGCATGGACCACTGAAAACATTTCAAATTATGCCATACGGCAAATCAATAGTGTGAGTGGCCATAAATTCAGGCGTGCCGAAATTACAAATGGCCCTGCAAAGAATTGTGAAGCCTACTATATTTTTAATTGTTCGGAACAAAAGCTTTTCCTCATCAATTATTCTGACACAACATTAACCATCAATAACCTGATGGTTGATTCTGTCAGTTTTACAGATACCAGTTTGTTTAATTACCAGGAAACTTCTGTTGCAGCTAATTCACTTCGCGGGATACTCGCTCCCTTAAGCGAAACAAATCAAAATGTGCAGCATGAACAGGTGGTATTAGAAAACATTATCGTACCCGCCTATGGCATACTGATCATAGACCTTCCATTTCTCACGTCAGCTGCCTCGCAGGAAGTATGCAATGGAATAGATGATGATTGCGATACGGAAATTGATGAAGTGCAGGCGCTGTACTTTGCTGATGAAGACAGTGATGGTTATGGGAATCCGAATGCCGGAATGCTGCTTTCTGTCTGTTCAACACCGGCAGGATATGTTGCTGACAGTTCTGATTGTGTGGATGATCCTGTTAGCGGCAAAACCATTCATCCCGGAGCTGCTGAAGTTTGCAACGGGTTAGATGAAAATTGCAATGGTGCCATTGATGAAAATGTATTGAATATTTTTTACGAAGACACCGATGGTGATTTATTCGGTAATCCCATGTTAACTATTGTTGCCTGCACTGCACCTCCCGGTTTTGTTTCCGACAACTCGGATTGCGATGATTCTGCTCCGGCATTCCATCCCGGAGCCCCGGAAATTTGCAACGAAGTGGATGATAATTGTAATTCCTCCATTGATGAAGGTGTTCAGTTAACTTTTTATGCCGATGAAGACGGGGATAATTATGGAGTTGAAAACACCACCACAGTTGGTTGCTTCAATCCACCCGGTTATGTTTCTTCCAATGGCGATTGTAATGATGATCCGGTAACGGGTAGCACAATCCATCCGGAAGCCAATGAAGTCTGCAATGGGCTTGACGATAACTGCAACACTGCCATTGATGAAGGAGTACAATTGGTTTATTATGCAGATGAGGATCAGGACTCCTATGGAAACCCTTTCATGAGTGCATTGGCGTGCTCAGTTCCGGCAGGTTACGTGGAGAACCCTGATGATTGCGATGATAGTCCTGTAACAGGTGCAGCAGTAAATCCTCAGGGCATAGAAATTTGCAATGCCGTTGATGATAACTGCAATTCCATTATTGATGATAACCTGCAGTCGACATTCTATGCAGATGAAGATGGGGATTCATATGGCAATTCATCCATTACTGCAATTGCCTGTTCAGCTCCTCCCGGTTTCACAAGTGATAACTCCGACTGTGATGATAATACTGTCTCCGGCGGAATGATTTATCCGGGAGCAATAGAAATGTGTAACAACATTGATGATAATTGCAATACTGTTATTGATGAAAACCTCCAAATCACCTTTTATGAAGATGCAGACGGAGATACCTATGGCGATGCATCGGTTACCGCATTTGCCTGTTCAGTTCCTCCCGGCTTCTCGCCCAATGCTGATGACTGTGATGATAGCCCCCTTTTCGGTGGTTTGATTTATCCCGGTGCCGCCGAAGTATGCAATGGAATGGACGATAACTGCGACTTCAGTATTGATGAAGGAGTCCTTTTATTGTTTTACCAGGATGCTGATGGTGATCAGTATGGAAATTCAACCACCACCACCCTGGCCTGTTCGCTTCCACCAGGTTTCGTAGATAATAATACAGACTGCGACGATAATCCTGTTTCGGGTACTTTGATTCACCCTGGAGCAACGGAATCATGCAACGGGATAGATGATAATTGCAACACTGCAATTGATGAAGGTGTGTTGGTTAAATTTTATGCCGATGCTGATGGTGATAGTTATGGTACGGCATCGATCAATGTGCTTAGCTGTGCGGCTCCATCCGGATTTGTGAGTGACAGCACCGATTGCAACGATAGCCTCGCGAACATTCATCCGGCCATGACGGAAATCTGTAATGGCATTGATGACAACTGTAATGCGCTCATAGATGAAGAAGTAAAATCCTCATTTTTTGCAGATGCTGATGGGGATACGTATGGAGATGAGGCCAATAGTTTCATGGCTTGCACGGCACCCCCCGGATTTGTTACTGACAATGGCGATTGCGACGACAGTCCGTTAACGGGCGTAAATATTCATCCGTCGGCCACTGAAGTTTGCAATGCCCTAGACGACGATTGCAACGGCCTAATTGATGAGACTGTCCAGTCGATGTTTTATTTGGATGCCGATGGTGATGCGTACGGAAACTTTGAAGCAATCATATTCGCATGTTCCGCGCCAGCAGGGTATGTTGATAATAATGAGGATTGCAACGACGACCCAATTTCCGGCCCATTAATTCATCCTGGGGCAACAGAGGTTTGTAATAATGCTGATGACAACTGCAATGGGAATATTGATGAGGATGTTCAATCAATATATTATGCTGATGCAGATGGTGATGGATTTGGAACTGTTTCATTCTTTATGTTTGCCTGCTCACCACAGGAAGGATATGTAGCTGACGGAAGCGATTGTGATGATAGTCCCTCAACGGGTTCAGCGATTCATCCATCAGCTTCTGAAATTTGCAACGGCATCGATGACAATTGTAATGCTATCACTGATGAAGGAGTACAACTAATATTTTATGAAGATGCAGACAACGATTTATTTGGAAATGCTGCCATCAGCACTTTAGCTTGTGCTGCACCTTTGGGCTATGTAACTGATGATCTGGATTGCAACGACAGTCCGCTTATTGGGAGTGCGATCCACCCCGGAGCATCAGAAGTATGTAATGGTACGGATGATGATTGTGATGGCAGTATTGATGAAAATGTTCAATTGATGGTCTATCCAGATGAGGATGGCGACTCTTTCGGAGATCCATCTTCAGGAGTACTTGCCTGCTTC
>JBDSEW010000345.1:0-6077 GCA_039919825.1 Chitinophagales bacterium
ACCATCTCCTCAGGATTGTAGGTGCCTTCTGCATTCCACTTCGGAATTTTTTCTTTGAAGGGAATTTTTGCAAATTTTTTAATGGCATCCAAATAAGCGCGGTGAGAAAATACCATCGCTTCCAGCAGTGAGTTGGAAGCCAACCGGTTTGCACCATGCAACCCGGTGCAGGCGCATTCACCGCAGGCGTACAGGTTTTTCACGGAGCTTTTCCCCCACTCATCTGTTTTTATTCCGCCACATAAATAGTGAGCAGCCGGCACTACGGGAATCATGTCTTTCATAATATCAATTCCGATGGAAAGACATTTCTCGTAAATATTGGGGAAGTGCTCAATAAATTTTTTCTTATCCAGATGACGGCAATCCAGCATCACATAATCATCGCCGCGTTTTTTCATTTCATTGTCAATGGCGCGGGCCACAATATCGCGTGGGGCCAGCGATTTGCGCTTGTCATATTTCTGCATGAACTCTTTTCCATCTATTGTCCTTAGTATCGCACCAAACCCGCGAATGGCTTCGGTGATGAGATAGGAAGGATATTCTCCGGGATGATATAACGCTGTTGGATGAAACTGGTAGAACTCCATATCCTGCACTTTTCCCTTCGCACGGTAGAGCATCGCAATGCCATCGCCCGTGGCAATAATCGGATTGGTGGTGTTGCGGTAAACGTGTCCGGCTCCTCCTGTGGCAAGCAAAGTGATGCGCGAAAGCAATGTTTCCGTTTTCCTGGTTTTGGTGTTCAATGCATACACACCATAACACTCAATGTTTTTGGTTCGGCGTGTTACGTCAATGCCCAGGTGATGCTGTGTAATAATATCAATCGCAAAAAAATGGCTGAACATTTCAATGTTCGGATTTCGCTGGATCTGTTTTAAAAGGGTGCGCTCAATCTCGAGGCCGGTATTGTCTTTATGATGAAGCACGCGGTGCTCACTATGCCCACCTTCTCTTCCAAGGTCATATTCACCTTCCGCATTCTTGTCAAAGCTGGCACCCCAGTCTATCACTTCCTTCACACGAAGGGGACCTTCCTTTACTACAATCTCCACGATCTTCTTATCACATAAGCCGGCGCCTGCATCGAGTGTATCGGCAATGTGCTTTTTAAAAGAATCCTCTTCAAAATCCCAAACTGCCGCAACACCGCCCTGTGCATACTTTGTATTTGATTCGTCTTCTGAAGCTTTGGTGATGATACA
Organism: Chitinophagales bacterium; assembly: GCA_039919825.1. Taxonomy (GTDB): domain Bacteria; phylum Bacteroidota; class Bacteroidia; order Chitinophagales; family UBA10324; genus JACCZZ01. The sequence continues at coordinate 1,212 of JBDSEW010000345.1, forward strand.
CACGGTACCATGTTTAGCAACTTTCAGCGCATAAGTAAGTCCCGCAATGCCGGAACCGATAATGAGGAAGTCATATTTTTTCATACCCGCAAGGTAATTCAAAGTTGCTGGAAGAAGAGAATTGTAACAGTATAGATGAAGAAGAATCAAACGAAGGTTAAAAATACTATGCGAAAGTATGGTTGATTTTCAATGAGTTGTGAGGTATGTCTCCAAAATAATTGCTAAATTCCTTGTTTCTCTCACTTAACCACCTACCTTTGCGATCCCAAATTTTAACCTGCATAAAAACCTGATCCTGTGAATACGTTAAGTTACCGTACCAAGCATGCCAACGATCAAACCGTGAAGCACGATTGGATCCTGATTGACGCGAATGGTCAAACCCTTGGCCGCCTGTCTACTAAAATTGCTTCTTTATTAATTGGTAAGCACAAGCCCTATTTCACCACGCACGTTGACTGTGGAGATCATGTAGTAGTGATCAACGCTGAGAAAGTGCGCCTCACCGGTAAGAAGATGACCGATAAAATATTGGTTACCTACACAGGTTATCCCGGGGGAAAAAGGGAAACTACACCGGAAAAATTACTGGTGAAGAAACCTACTTACCTGCTCGAGGAAGCTGTTCGCGGCATGTTGCCTAAAACGCGTCTCGGTCGTGCGATGTTCAGCAAGCTGCATGTGTATGCCGGTGAAAAGCATGACCACGCTGCACAAAAACCCAAAGTTTCAAAATAATTCACTCTCTCACTCATCAATAATCCTTAAAACAAGGTGGAAAAAATTAACTCCATAGGCAGAAGAAAAGAAGCATCGGCCCGCGTGTATATCATGCCCGCATCCGGTGATTCTAAAATTGTGGTGAACGGTAAAGATTACACCAACTATTTCCCGCAACGGATATTTCAGCAGGTAGTTGAACAGCCCTTTAAGCTGCTCGATCTTGATGGAAAGTACGACGTTATCGTAAATGTTTCCGGCGGTGGCGTAAAAGGCCAGGCTGAAGCAATTCGTCTTGGTATCTCCCGGTCACTGGTAAAAGTGAATCCGGAATACAAAGCCACACTCAAGCCATATAAGTTGCTTACCCGCGACCCCAGGGCTGTGGAACGTAAGAAACCAGGCCGTAAGAAAGCACGCAAACGCTTCCAGTTCAGCAAACGTTAATCTCATCACCGTTCAAAATTCCGAATCCGCATCATGGAACAAATTCAATATAAACAATTACTCGAGGCAGGTGTACATTTTGGTCACCTGAAAAAGAAATGGAACCCGAAAATGATGCCCTACATTTTTATGGAGCGCAAAGGGATTCACATCATCGATCTGAATAAAACGCTGGAATCGCTGGAGGAAACTGCGGCTGCCATGCGGCAGATTGCCCGCAGTGGAAAGAAGATTCTTTTTGTAGCTACCAAAAAACAGGCAAAGGAGATTGTAGCAGAAGCTGCACAACGCGCAGGCATGCCTTATGTAACAGAACGCTGGCTGGGTGGTATGCTTACCAACTTCTCCACTATCCGTAAATCCATCAAAAAAATGCAGGGCATTGAAAAGATGCTCACTGATGGTACCCTTGAAAACATCACCAAGAAAGAGCGTCTTCGTTTGATGCGTGACAAAGCAAAACTGGAGAAAGTACTCGGTGGTATAGCCGCTTTGAACAGGTTGCCTGCTGCTATTTACCTGGTTGATATCATGCACGAACATATTTCTTTGGCAGAAGCCAAAAAGCTCAATATTCAAACCATGGGAATGGTGGATACCAATAGCGATCCTACGCAGGTTGACTTTGCCATACCAGCCAATGATGATGCTACCAAATCCATCGCCATTATTACCAATTATCTCACACAGGCGCTGATCGAAGGGTTGGAAGAACGCCAGAAGGATAAAGAGGCACTTGATGCTGCACAGGATGATGATGAAAGTGCAGAACTGAGACGCGAATTTAATATGGGTGAAGATGAAGAGGAGCGCGAAAAACGTGGTGGTCCTAAGAAAGGAGGCAAATCACCAGGCAGCGGCGGTGGTAAAACTCCTGCAGGTGGCCCTAACCGGAGACGTGGACCTGCACGTCCGGTTCAACGTCAGCGCACCAAGTAGTGGAGCCGCAAGGTGTTGCCTTTTTAAAAAAAATTACTTCTATAATGCAAAATTGGTAACGCAATTTATGGTTACTGATATGATGCAGCTTAAACACAGTCTATGTGTGGTGAACGAGAAAGTTTTTTGTAATCAATTCAATTAAAAGAAAATGGTCGAAATAAAAGCAGCAGATGTAAACAAACTCCGTCAGCAAACCGGTGCAGGACTGATGGATTGCAAGAAAGCACTGGTTGAATCGGATGGTGATTTTGAAAAGGCGATTGATTACCTCCGTAAAAAAGGACAGAAAGTTTCTGCTCTCCGTTCTGACCGTGAGGCAAAAGAAGGGGTAGTGATTGCAATAGCCAATGTTGACATGACTCAGGGTGTGATTTTGACGCTGAGCTGTGAAACGGATTTCGTGGCCAAAAACGAGGAGTTCATGGCGTTTGCGAAAGCTGCCGCTCAACTTGCATTGGAAAATGGTATAGAGTCAGCAGAACAAATAGCCAGCCTGCCTTATGAAGGTATCACGATAGGAGAAAAGGTTACAGAGATGATAGGCAAGATTGGAGAGAAGATTGAGATTCGCCGCGTTGAGCACCTTGAAGGAGCATGTGTGGTTCCTTACATTCATTCCAATTATAAATTGGGTGTGCTGGTTGCTTTCAATCAACCGTCATCTGATGTTGTATCAGCGATTGGGAAGGATCTTGCCATGCAGGTTGCCGCTATGAACCCTGTTTCCGTTGATCAGACCACTGTACCTCAAAGTGTGGTGGACCGTGAATTGGATATTGCACGGGATAAAGCGAAAGCAGATGGTAAACCTGAAACAATGATTGATAAAATTGCTGCAGGCGCATTGCAGAAATACTTTAAAGAAAATACCCTCCTGAGCCAGGAATTTGTGAAGGACAATAAGAAAACTGTAACGGATGTGCTCAAAGGTATTGACAAAGAGTTGAGGGTTACGGCCTTTAAGCGGGTTTCGCTTTCGAACTAAAAATAAAAAGGAGAGAAAATCATTCTCTCCTTTTTTTATGTTTGTCCCCTTACTTTGCCACCATTCATCATTTACCTGGTTCCATTGCCTGAAGCCCCATCCAACCTATGATCAAATTTAAACGCATCATGCTTAAGCTCTCCGGCGAATCGCTGATGGGCACCCAGGACTTTGGTATCGATCCTGAAATGTCAAACCTCTACGCAAGGGAAATCAAATCGGCAGTAGATGCCGGCGTGCAGGTAGCGATCGTGATAGGAGGCGGCAACATTTACCGCGGCATGAATGCTGAAGATGCAGGTATCGAACGTGCGCAGGGAGATTATATGGGTATGCTTGCGACAGTAATGAATGGAATGGCACTGCAAAGCATCATGGAGAAATATGGCATTAAGACCAGGCTGATGTCAGCCATAAAAATGGAACAGATCTGCGAGCCTTATATTCGCCGGCGAGCCATCCGGCATTTGGAGAAAGGAAGGGTAGTGATCTTTGGTGCAGGCACTGGGAATCCCTTTTTCACAACAGATACTGCTGCTTCCCTGCGCGCCATTGAAACGGGTGCAGAGGTTTTGTTGAAAGGTACGCGTGTGGATGGCATTTATACAGCTGATCCAGAGAAGGATCCCACTGCTACCAAATACAGTTCACTTACTTTTAATGAAGCATACGAGAGAAAGCTTAGCGTGATGGATATGACAGCATTTACGCTGTGCCGTGAAAACAATTTACCCATTATTGTATTTGATGTAAATACACCGGGAAATTTGCTACGTTTGCTTCAGGGTGAAGAGATAGGTACCCGGGTTTCATAGTGTCAATTTATTACATGAACTTAATCAGGATTGAATTAATAGCTGTACTGTTATTGATCAGTTCCGAAGCTTTTGCAGGAGGTCCGTGGACACAAAATAAAAAGGGTGGCTATGCCCAGCTTTCTTTTAGTACTATCAGTGCTGCCCTGCTTTATAATAATAATGGTGACTCCTACCAGCTTTACCGAAAAGTAACAGACAATACACTACAGGCCTATTTGGAATACGGCCTCACCGATAAGCTTACCCTGCTGGGAAATATTCCGGTAAAATTTGTGTCTACCGGTGATGAAACTTTTAATGCCGATACTTCCCTCGTTGATATTCCCTTTCCTGCAGGTAAACTTACGGCATTGGGAAATATTTCGTTTGCCCTGAAGTATAAACTTATAGACGAAAGCTGGAAACTTGCAGCACAATTAAGGACTGATGCAAACACCTCATCTGCTGATGTAAGCACTGGTCTTCAAACAGGATATGATTGCTGGAGCTATCAGCCATCCTTGCTTGTGGGTTTCAGCAAGAAGGCATTGTATGGATTTGTTACGGCAGGCATAACATTACGTTCAGGCCATTATAGTGAATCTTTCAATGCTACCCTTGAAACCGGCTATGGTTTTTTTAAGCAGAAGACGTATTTGATCATTGTGCTTGACCTCGACAAGTCTTTTTTAAATGATTCCACGCAACGGCTGGATTACTTAAGGACTGGTTTGTACGTTAACAACCAGGAATATTTTTCTTACGGATTAAAAATAAACCAGTCCATTGGCCAGCACTGGAATATCAATGGTAGTCTGCTGGGAGCGGGTTATGGAAACCTGGTTGCAAAAGCTCCTGCTTATAACGTGGGTGTTGCTTTCAAATGGTAATGATATCCTTCGACATTTGAATTTCTTTCCCAGCTGATTTTGCAGATAGCGCAGGTGCTGTTTTTATTTGCTCAATATGCAT
>JBDSEW010000362.1:0-3611 GCA_039919825.1 Chitinophagales bacterium
GCCTTAAAATAATCGCGTATGTACACATCAAAATTATTTTGAAACCAATGGTAAATGGTATCACTTTTTATACCTTCCCAGTACACCGCTTTTTTAACAGGTGGCAAGCCCGCCGAAATGTTTTGTGAGCCTGATAATGCATAAAGTACCCCATCATCAGAACTGCAGTAAACAATTCCATTGGCTACAGAAGGAGAAGAAAAAGTTCTTGTTCCCATGGGAAAATGCCACTGCTCCACTCCTGTTTTACTGTTGAGTCCATACACGTTGCCATTGTAATCACCGAAATACAGCATCTCCCCTGCAAGCGCCATGGAGGAGAAAATGGCACTTGATGAATTGAAACGCCACTGCTCTTTACCTGTTGCTATTTCCACTTCCTGTACAAATGCGGAGGAGCCACTTGCAGCAAATACTTTTCCATTGTTGATAGCAGTGGAAAGGACCCATGATCCTTCATGATCGAAATTCCATTTTTGTTTTCCTGTTTGCAGATCAATGGCATACAAGAACCCATCTCTGCCACCGATAGCAACTATTCCATCACCGATAGCCGGTGAGCAAAGAATGCCCGAAACATCATAGCCGAAATTTTCAAATTTCAAATCCGCTCCTTTAATAGTAAACTTCCATTGCTGACTGCCATCATCACTTCGCAAAGCATACACGGCACCATCCAATGCACCAAAAACAACTACATCATTGCTTATTGCAGGTGCCGTACGAATTCTGGCACCGGCATTAAATTTCCACAGGTTCTTTTTTGTTTTAACGTCAAATGCGTATAAGTATCCGTCACCACTGCCCACATAAAGCATTTGATCAACTATAACCGGTGATGACAAATAATAATCCCAGCCATTTTCATAGGGCAAGTCTTTACCAAACTGATACTCCCATAATTTTTTGCCATCGCGTGCCTGCAACGCATACAGTCTTCCATCACGGCTTGTAAAAAAAGCAACTCCATCTGAAATTGCAGGTGAAGAATTTATCGCTCCATTGGTTTTAAAACGCCAGCGTTCATTACCTGTTGTTGCATCAACGGCATAAAAATTCTCATCTCCACTGCCAAAAAATACCGTTTCATCATAAGTTGCAGCGGTGCTCCTGATGGGGCCATTTGTTTTGAAAGTAAACAAGACACCATTGAGTTGATAGGCAGGTTTTGAATCATATACTCCATTCAATGAAGCATTCCCTCGGAACATTACATTTTTAGCCGGAGCTGACTGTTGTGCGTTCGAATCCATTATGAAAACACAGAGTAACAAAAGTTGCAGGCAAAGATTTTTACGCATATTGATCAGGATTTGATGGGTTCGTTTATTCCTTTGGAATTCAAATTATGGTTGCAGGTCGAAAAAATGTAAGTTAATCCTCCGGCATGCTGCAAATTTGCACAGCATTCCACTGAAAATCCTGATCAATACCTGTTCAAGATCATTCAAGTTTGTGCAGGGTGACATTTCGGATCTTAAAAGAGGCCTGAATACGATTTCCATACATTCCGAATGGTGAATTCAATATAACTCAATAACTACTGTAATCATTTACGACATGGAATTCACTACAGAAGATATTTTTTTGATGGAATGCAGAAGCCAGATTGAGGTCCGTCTCAGTTGGGGGACAACCGATCTTTGGACCAACCATGATTTTGAACTCCTGAGCGATGAAATTCAGAAAGTGACAGGCACCGTACTTAGCGTAACAACCCTCAAGCGTATTTGGGGAAAAGTAAAATACGAAAGCAAACCTGCTGTTGTAACACTCAATACCCTCGCACAATTTATCGGATTTGAAAACTGGCGCGACTTTATTCAGCACCAGCCGTCGCTGAATGGTAATGGACATTTATATCCTGGTCGTATTCTAACCGGAAGCAATCCAGCCGAAGAAGGGAATGCAGAAACTTTTCCGTATGCAAAGTTTCATTCTCCTGACAAGCATCAGGCATCCGGTTCTATTGCGAAACTCACCAGGTTATTTTCAGTCAACAAAAAGCGGGTACTTTTCAGTATTGTAATATTCCTGCTACTCATTTCTATTACTGTTCTGTATTTTTCAAATTCAGGAGAGCGCGCAACTATTGTCAATCCTTCTGAATTCAGTTTCAGCAGTAAAAAAATCGTTGCAAGCGGGATTCCAAATTCTGTGGTCTTTGATTATGATGCTTCGGCTGCAGCCGAATCCGACAGCATTGCCATCCAACAATCGTGGGATCCGAACCTCAGTCAAATGGTTTCCTCAAAAGACAGACAGCATACCTCCATTTATTATTACCCTGGATTTTTTGAAGCTAAGTTGCTGGTGAATAAGACGGTTATAAAAGAACATCCATTGCTCATTTCTACCAATGGATGGCTTCCACTGGTGGAAGAGCAGCCTGTTCCTGTATATTTCACGGAAGCGGATATAAGCCAAAATGGTTTCATGCAGTTGCCAGTTGAAAAATTGAGTGCAGGCGGAATTCTGCTGCAACCGGAAGCTCCATGGACAGATTATTTCAATGTCAGAGAGTTTAATGATTTAAAAGCTGACAATTTTATTTTTGAAACCGAATTGCGAAACGACTATGCATTTGGAACTGCAGTCTGCCGGCATACAGAAATCATGCTATTAACAGAAGGCAGTGCCATCATCATTCCATTATCTGTAAAAGGCTGCACGTCCGATTTAAAATTGTACTTCGCAGATCACCAGGAAGACGGTAAAAAACAAGACCTCTCAGCATTGGGATGCGACATCGCAAACTGGGTAAAGGTTCGTTGTGAAGTGAAAAACAAGACAGGAAATATTTTCATCAACAATCAATTGGCATTCACCACAAATTTTGAATCCCCTGCTACAAAGATCACCGGAATCGTTTATCGTTTTCGCGGAAGCGGCAGTGTAAGGTCAGTGATGCTTTCAAATATCGAAGGCATTATTTCTTATCAGGAAAACTTCTAGGGTCATCTTAAACTTGTTTTCCGAAGGATCCTGTGGGCAGGATCTGTTCCTTGAATAGAGAGAGATGCTGAAATAAATTCAGCATGACGTTATTAAAGGAACATTTTGAGTTAACTTCTAGTAAGAATATTTGCTACATCTCTTATCCTTCGGCTTCAATCAAGATCTGCCTCTCGCGAAAGAAGAGAAGCATTCCCGCGTTCCTTCCCTATCTTTGATAAGTACTACCAAATGATCGTTCATGAAACGAAGCCTCCAGCTTATCATTTTTCTTTTCCTTGCATCTTTATACTCTTGTCATCAATCCGGAGGACAAACACTTCCTGATCCATTCATCATTGTACTCGGCACCGCGCAGGACGGTGGTTATCCTCACATCGGCTGCTCAAAGGATTGTTGCAAACTATTCTATGAAGGAAAAGAAAAAAAACACCTGGTCTCCTGCGTCGCCATTGTTGATCCTGTATCCAAACAGCGATTTCTGTTTGACTGCACTCCGGATTTTCCCGAACAACTTCATTTGCTGGATAGCATCTTCCCCTCGGAGAACCTGATCGATGGCATTTTTCTTACACATGCTCACATAGGTCACTATACAGGCCTGATGTATCTTGGTCGGGAAAGCAGGAATGCCAGTAACATAAAAGTATATGCAA